>JBCCJB010000371.1:0-4354 GCA_039028015.1 Planctomycetota bacterium | reverse complement strand
TTTGCTTCGGCAAGGTCGCCTGTCACGGCCGCCCAAACCGTCGCGAGAACCCACGCGACTGCAATGGCGGATTCGTGTCACGCCTGGCTCTTCTGGTCCTCCCCTTACCATCACACCGTTTGAACAGAAACGTCGCAAAGGTGGCAAAGGATGGACAAAGGGCCGCGAGGTTCGTAGCTTCGATTTGGTCGATCAGCAGCTACTCCAAACACGCGTCGACGCTCGAGTTGCGTCGTTGACGTCTGTCCCAACTCATGGTTCCGTGGATGATCAACACGGTTTGTTTGAAGCGTTACGGATGCTAGCCGGTCATGATCGCTTGGCATTTGATGACGCGACAGCGACGCCGATTGATGTTCATCAGGGCCAATTGAGCCTGACGCTGCAGCCCGTTGAAATCGAATCGCGTGGGCAGCAGGGTGATGCTCAAACGGCGTCAGACACCAATCGCGATATCGCGCCGGTAATGACTTCCACCAACGCCGCACCTGCAAATCAGTCCGCATCATCGCAGGTCTCATCGTCATTATCCGAACCGGTCGCGGTGATTGATGCCATTGGACAGCCCGAATCACCCAGCGAGGTCGAGGTTCGATTTCAACCGCGGTTGACCGTCGATGGAATGGACGTCGATGTGTTCGCGTGCGATTTTCTTTTGGGCCAAACAAGCCCGATCGAGCCGATCGTTGTCCTGTCCGATACCGCCATGGAACGCATCATCGTTTGCACGTTGCCCCACCCCGGCGCGGTCAACTTGGTGCAATTCTTAATGCGGGGCGACTATCGCGACATGCTGTTGGACCAGGCGACGGCAACCAAACTGGCGCTATCGGCCGGATCGATTGATTCGTTGGTTCACGTGGCATTGCCGCCTCAATTGGCAGGCCCAATTCAGCCCGCCGACATTGAATTAGTCCTGCAATTACGGCCTCGGCCGGGTGCCGGACTCAAGATTGCACTTCGGACCTACGAACCACGCTTTCGTGAGGATCTGGTCCCCGGCCAATCGCCCGACCTAGTGCCCTGCTTATCCGATGACGGCCCGGTTCGACTGAGTCGCGATCTCAAAGCCGAACTCGAGATGGCCCAACGCGTGATCGATCGTTTCGGTTTGAACAAGTTGGCCGGCGATGGGGCAATGCGTTGGGTGGCATTATCAGATCATGCGGCGTTGGATTTCTTGGCTCGCTGTCACGCTGCCGGTGACGATGCACCGCGAATGGTCTGGCCGGAAGGCGAAACGTTTCGCGTTCGCGGTGAAATCACGCCCAAATCGCTGCGGGTCAAGATCGACGATTCGCCAGACTGGTTTGGCCTCTCAGGAATGGTGACGATCGACGGTGTCGACATTCCGCTCGAAGATTTGTTGACGGCGGTGCGTGATGATCGTGATTTGGTTCGAGTGGGCGATCGTCGTTTTGCCCGCATCAGCGAAGCTTTTCGCCGACGATTGACTCAGCTTGGCGATACCCTGGTGCCCGAGAAAGGGCAGCTTCGGTTAGCCAACGCTGCCGTGCCCGTCGCCCAAGAATTGTTGGGCGATGAGATTGAAATCGAAGCCGACCAAGGGTGGCACGATGCGATTGCTCGACTCGACTCATTAGCAAGTTGGAATCCTGATCGACCCGATGATTTGGATGCTGACTTGAGGGATTATCAGCTGGATGGTTATCGCTGGCTGTCACGTCTGTCTCGTTGGGGTGTTGGCGGCGTATTGGCCGACGACATGGGTCTTGGCAAGACCGTCCAGACTTTGGGTGCGCTACTGGATCGAGCCGATGGTGGTCCCGCACTTGTCATCGCACCGACGAGCGTTGGTGACAACTGGGTTCGCGAGACGCAGCGTTTTGCACCCGGACTACGTCCGTCACTGTATCGCGATCAAGATCGTGAGGTGGCGATTCGAAACGCCGGAGCGGGCGATCTATTGATTGTCAGCTATCAATTGCTTCAGCGTGACGCCGCCCGATTCGCTTCGAAGCAATGGCACACCCTGGTGCTTGATGAGGCTCAGTTCATCAAGAACTCGCAAACCAAAACGGCGAAAGCGATACGAGAAATTCAAGCGGACTGGCGGCTCGGACTGTCGGGGACGCCGCTGGAAAATCATCTCGGGGAACTGTGGAGCCTGTTTCGCACGCTGAGTCCCGGGTTGCTGGGGTCATGGCAGCGTTTTCGCACTCGCTTTGCTGAACCCATCGAGCGACAGAATGATGTGGAGCAACGTGAATCGCTGGCAAGACTGGTAAGACCATTCGTGCTGCGTCGAACCAAGGCCAACGTGCTAACTGAATTGCCCGCCCGCACGGAGATCACACTCAAAGCTGAATTGACCGAAGCCGAACGTCAACTTTACGAGGACGCCCGCCTTGCGGCACTGGCCGAACTTTCCAACGAAACACTAGCGACGGGCTCCGGCGCAGGTGGTGGTCATGAAGGAAAACGACGCATCCAAACGTTGGCATGGCTAACGCGGCTGCGTCAGTTGGCCTGCCATCCAGCACTGGTGGAGCCGACCTGGAAAGGGTCCTCCGCAAAGCTGCAGTTACTGCTTTCGTTGATTGATGAACTGCGTGATGGCGACCACCGAGCGTTAGTGTTCAGTCAATTCGTCAAGCATCTTTCTGTGGTGCGAACCAAACTCGATGAATTGGGCATTTCCTATCAGTACTTGGACGGTTCGACGCCTTCATCGGAACGACAACGCCGTGTCGACGCGTTTCAAAATGGCGAGGGCGACTTGTTCCTGATCTCGCTCAAAGCTGGCGGCACGGGTCTCAACCTGACCGCCGCCGACTATGTCTTGCATCTTGATCCATGGTGGAATCCGGCCGTGGAGGATCAAGCGACCGATCGGGCGCACCGCATCGGGCAAAATCGCGCGGTCACGGTCTATCGATTGGTTGCCGAGCGAACCATTGAAGAACAGATTCTTCAGCTTCACGCGGATAAGCGAGAATTGGTTGCCGGCGTCCTCGACGGCACCGATGTGGCGGGTCGCCTCGGAACCCAGGAGTTGATCGATCTCATCCGTACTGAAACAAGTTAAGACGAGCCTGGCTTAGAAAAGAGTAACTCGGGAGGTAAGCAGCTGGAGCCTCACGGATTACGCGGACTGGCGGCGACACGCCTGAAAGCACGCGATTGCCTGAACCGTTTGCGGCACATCATGCACACGCAGCACGTGAGCCCCGGCTGCGGCCGCAGCGATGGAGACGCCGAGCGTCCCCGCCATTGGGTCATACGGTTCGATGTCAACGCGATCACGCTTGAGTGTTTTGCGTATAAATCCCTTACGCGAATGCCCAATCAAAATGGGCCTGCCGATCGCGGTGAACCTCGATATCGACCGCATCAACTGCAAGTTATGGTCATGGGTCTTGCCGAATCCAATCCCGGGATCCAGACAAATCGCTTCTTCCTGAATGCCCGCCTGCAAACAAGTCTCGTAGCGAGACTTTAGGTAACAGTCGATTTCCACGACCACGTCGTCGTAATGAGGATTGTCTTGCATGGTTTGCGGGTTGCCTTGCATATGCATCGCACAAATACCAACCCCGCAGTCCACCGCAACATCAATCATTCCCGGATCGCCCGTTAATCCGGTCACGTCATTGATGATTTCCGCCCCCGACTCAATGGCGCGGCGTGCGACGAGTGCTTTGCTCGTATCGATACTGATCGGGATATCAACTGACTGCGCCAGAGATTCAATCACCGTCTGAACACGGGCCAATTCAGTTTTCGCGTCGACAGGATCGGCATACGGTCGCGTGCTCTCGCCACCGATGTCGATGATATCCGCACCATGCTCGGCCATGGTGATGCCAGCCTTTACCGCCACGTCGACCGCAGCGTATTTTCCACCATCGGAAAAACTGTCCGGCGTCACGTTCAAGATACCCATCACGAGAGGGCGGCCTGGCGTCGCATCGGTCAGACTGCGACAGGTAAGAACACGTCTGCTCGTTCGCCAGCTCAACATGGACGTCGCCGAGGCAGGATCATCTCCCTTTGCCGCCTGCATCATGAGTTCGCTTGCAACGGTGAAGCGTCCATTCCAACGAAGTTGTCGTGAGTTAAGGCACGTAGGTGTAGGGGCATGACACATTCCCAAGTCCGTCGAGGAATCGCGGCCATGGTGGTCTGCAAAGTCCGTCGGACAAACACAACATCAGCCCCTCTCTACGCCTTGACGACAATTTAGGTGTATCGCACGTTTTGGTGTTCGGTCTCAAAAAAGGCGGGAAGAAGCGAATCAACACGCAGCAAACCCTCGCGTGTGACCCGAATCTCATCCTCTCCAATTTCGACAAGACCCTCTTCCACGTAGCCATCCCAAACGTCTGCCCAA
>JBCCJB010000370.1:0-4357 GCA_039028015.1 Planctomycetota bacterium | reverse complement strand
GTCGCGTCGCAATGCAGGTCGTTCTGGAATGATTGGATCAAACGACCATGCGACATCACGCAAATGCGATCGGATAACGTGATCGCTTCGGCGATGTGATGGGTTACTAACACTTGGGTGAACCGGTGTTGACGCCACATATCAGTTACCAAACGACCCAGTTGGTTTCGCAACACATCATCCAACGCCGCAAACGGTTCATCCAGCAACAGAAGCGAGGGTCGACACACCAAGGCGCGGGCGATGCTCACCCGCATTTGCATACCGCCCGAAAGTTGATCGGGGGTGCGATTCACCGCGTGAGTCAATTGCACTTCATCAATGACATCGGCGATGCGTTGCTCGCGCGATGGTACATCCAGGTCTCCCGGATTCAGCAACAATGGCAAACCAACATTTTCAAACACGGTCCGCCATGGCAGTAAGGCGGCTTGCTGAAAAACGAATGCGATTTGGCTGTGTGCATCGAATTCATGCTTCGAGTCCAGCTGAAGTTGGCCGGAAGTGAGCGTCTGTAAACCGGCTATGACGCGAAGCAACGTTGACTTGCCGCAACCACTTGGCCCAATAAGGGCAATGCGTTCGCTAGACTTGATCGTAAGGGATTCAATATCGATGCCGATCACGCCGCCGGGAAAATGCACCGTCGCTTGAGTCAGGTCAACCGCAGCCGTGGGTTCGTCAACAGCGGTATCTGCGTCTTTTGTCATGAATCGTTTTGGACCGGTTGCAGGCTGGCATGACCGTCACGGATCTCAACGATGATTCCACTGGGTCCCGCATTCAAGACCAACGTTTTGCCGATTCGATCGTGTTTGGTCCAATCACTGTGAATATGTCCGCACACAGCCAAAACAGGTTGGCAACGTTCGATCGCATCGCGAATGGATTGGCTGCCCCGTATCCGACCCGAGGAATCATGGTCGACCGAATCGATCGGTGGCGAGTGGGTTACCAAAATGCCATCTTGGGCACATTCCGCCAACATCGTTGCACCTTGAATTTCATCAAAGTCGTAGCTCCATGCACCAAAGGGCGTGATGGGTATGCCGCCGCCAACACCCCAAATTGACCATGGCAGCGACGGCAGCGTCGTGCCGCGACCGTGCAAAACGCAAGCGGATTGCCACGGTTTGGCAGCGAGCGTCAGCGCTTCATCAGTTTCGCCGTTGCCCGGCACCAAGATCGATGCGGTCTCAATCGAAGACAAAATCGACAACGTGTCATTCAGTCCTTGATGCCGGTTAGCGAAATCACCTGCTCCGATGACAAGGTCAACCTGGTCAGCTCTTTGACAAATGGACAGTGCAGCCGATCGATCGCGATGAAGATCGCTGAAACAGAGTATTCGGAACGGGTCCGGCATCAACGTTGAGTGCTCCAAGGCCAAGTGATGATTTATCGATAGCGTAGGCCAAGTATGATGACGGCGACACTGCCGTCGAGGCGAGTGGCTTCAAACACCGATTCCATTTTGGGTGACGAGATGCATTGTCAACGATCGATTCCAGGTCTCGCTTGGTTGGTTTTCGCAATTTGGTCGCAATGGACGGCGGGAGTCTCTTTTGCGAAGGATGACACCGATGCCTTGCGTCCCAACATCGTGCTGGTCATGGCTGATGATTTGGGATATTCGCAAACTGGCTATTTCGATCACCCGCTCCTACAAACACCTCAGTTGGATCGGCTCGCCAAAAGTGGAATTCGACTTGATCGATTCTACGCGGCTTCGGCGGTGTGCTCTCCCACACGAGCGAGTGTGTTGACGGGTCGCTGTCCTGTGCGATGCGGCGTGCCGAGCCACGGTTATGCTCTGCGGCATCAAGAGCCAACGATCATCGAAGCGCTTCAGCAAGCCGGTTACGCAACCGGACATTTTGGAAAGTGGCATCTGGATGGGCTACGCGGCCCTGGCGTTCCGATTTTTGAAGACGATCCATTTCATCCTGGCAAGTTTGGATTTGATCATTGGGCTTCTGTCACCAATTTCTTTGACCGCAATCCCCTTTTATCCCACGAGGGCGATTTTCGATCGCATCAGGGTGACTCGTCAGAGGTCACCGTTGAACTCGCGATCGATTTCATGAAGCAGTGCCATCACGACGATAAGCCGTTCGCCTGCGTGATTTGGTATGGAACGCCCCATAGTCCGTTTGTTGCGGACGGGGAAGACGTCAAATCGTTGAGCGCGACGTCCGCAAAGCATAAGGCGTTGGTCGATGCGATGGATAATATATCGAAGCAACACTATGGCGAGTTGGTCGCAATGGATCGCAGCTTAGGCACGTTACAAGATAGCCTGGCCGCAATGGGGCTGTCGGATGAGACGATGATTTGGTTCAACAGCGATAACGGCGGCCTGCCAAAAATTGAACCGTCCACCACCGGTTCGCTCCGCGGTCATAAGGGGCAATTGTTTGAAGGGGGAATACGCGTGCCTTGCGTGGTGACGTGGCCGAATCAAATTCCAGGCGACGTGGTCAGTCGGTTTCCCAGTTCGACATCAGACATCGCGCCGACAATCCTCGATCTGTTGCAGTTGTCCGATGACGCGTTGTTGACGCCACGCGATGGCCAGTCGATTGCCGATCAGTTGCGTCAAACCGAAGGTCGCGTCGACGTCAGAGCATCGCCGATGGGATTTCGATTTAACAGCCAGTCGGCTGTTGTGGATGGCCGCTGGAAATTAATTCGTGGAAAAAGCGTCGCCGGTGGTGAAGCTCTGTTTGATTTGGATGCAGATGTGTCCGAATCGACCAGTCTGATTGAAACTCATCCGGAACAAGCATTACGCCTGCGAAATTGGCTTGATGACTTCGAATCATCGGTTGAAAGCAGTCGACTTGGTCGCGACTATCCAAGCGGACAAGTCGCGGCGGATCATCCCCAACCTCGCTTCTGGACCGAAGTTCCAGCCTACCAAGCGATATTTGATCAATTAAAGGATCGGCCTGAGTATCGGCAGCGTATTAAGCGAGCATCCCGGTAACTAATTAGCTGACAACACTAAATTGAACAGCGTTCAAGCTCGACAAGCATCAATCCATCGAAACAAATCGCTCGCGAATCGGTTTGAGGTGTGGTTACGCTTTTTGGAGCTTCATCTTTTCGATCTTGCGTGTGCTTGCGTGGAGCACCTCGACATTCAGATCCCCAACGGTCAAGTGATGTCCCGACGACGGCAACGCACCGGTGTGATGCAAGACCATGCCTGCGATCGTTTCGTAGTCTTCTGATTCGGGCAAATTCCAATGCATCATCTCGTTTAAGTCATCGATCATGACGCGTCCTTCGACGACGATGGTGTGATCATCGACCACTTGCATCGTGAATTCTTCTTCTTCGTCGGATTCATCAACGATCTCACCAACGATTTCCTCCAACGCATCTTCGATGGTGACCACGCCAGCGGTTTGTCCAAATTCATCAACGACAATCGCCATGTGACTTCGAGAGTGAAGGAACTCACGTAACAGGAATTCGACGCTGCGATCTTTCGGGACCGTCCAAGGACGCCGACAGAGTTCCAAAAGCGACTGATGCGGCAGATCGCGATTGGCGAGGTATGGCAATAAGTCTTTGACGTATAAGACGCCAACGATCGAATCCAATGTGGCTTCGTAGACGGGGTACCGTGTTCGTCCGCCATCGACGATGTGGCGTAACACGTCATCCCAAGGCGAGGTGACATCAATCGCATCGACATCAGATCGCACGGTCATGATGTGACCCACATCGTCCTCGTGAAGCTCCATCACCCCACGAATCATCTCGCGTACTCCCGGCCCAAAATAGCCTTCGCGCGTACCGGCGGCGACGATGGTTTGAATCTCGTCTTCGAGCTGCTCCTCATCTTCGTCATCGGTTTCCTGCTTCCCTGCTAACCGCCGCGTCACCAGCTGCAAGAGATCGCCGGGAGCATCGAGCGGTCGCATCACAATTGAAATGGATCGCCAAAGCGGCCAACTGTGATACAGCACCGGTGCCGATGCGAATCGGGTCACCGCCGCCGGAAGCCACGTATGCGTCAGCATCATCAGACCACCAGCAATCAAACCCCAGATGATGAGCGTCCGGGCCTGGATTGGCTGACCGGTCGCATCAAGTGTGGATTCGACAACCGCGATGGTGCCAAACATCAAGAACGCGACCGTTCCGATCATTCGGGCGTATTCGCAGCCACGGATGGCAGCATCTTGGTGATCGAGAATCGATCCAAAGCGATCCCGATTTTTTTTGACGCGGCAGTAAATCTCAAGAGAACGCCCCGTGAATGAATCGGAAAGCTCTCGGCCTAAGCCACCGATGCTGCCCAGCAAGAAACCGAGTCCCGTCCACATCCAGGGCACTCGAACCG
>JBCCJB010000369.1:0-4373 GCA_039028015.1 Planctomycetota bacterium | reverse complement strand
TCGGCGGCATAAGAGTAAGCTCATTGGATGTGAGAATGAGCAAATAGTTTGTCCTGCAGTTCGTCGTGGCATTTTGGTTGCTGCCTCGTTGGGGCGGTCAAAGTGGAGATTCGGCTTCGTACGTTGACGCGGCAATCAACAATTGCAACGACGATCTGCAGGACAAACTATTTGCTCATTCGCACATCCAATTAGCTTACTCTTTTTCCGCCGAATACAACTATTTCGCTGCGATGGGCGTTGACGCCAACCGAGTTTGGAAGGGAGCGATGAGGGTGCTAGATGAAGAAGCCATGACAAATCCATATTGGATCGGACAGCTTATGGTGATTGCCAATTTAGCGGGCAACCAATCTGTCAGCGACGCAGCCTACGGATACTACCGTGAACATTTTGCCTATCCGACCGGGGAGGTTTTCAAAAAGGCACCAAGCCTCTTCGAGGCATGCTTCGACAACCGTCCACGCCCTCGATGGTCTTGAGAGCCTGCCCAGTTTAATAGTCCTCCATGTGATGGGACATTGCCCACGCGAATAGAAAGCCTTAGCGATTAAAGATTTAATGGCGCCCTACACCGTACATTGACATTACGATCCAGTGGGCAACGGGATTCGCAAGGTCAATCTTCTGGGCCAATCGACTGTCAATGAGTACGACGCGCTTGATCACCGTGACCGACGTCCTCAAACGATGCGAGGTGCAGTCGGCTCAGATACCCGATTTGCTAAGTGACGAGCGATAGAGGTTCCTGTTTTGATCGCCTTATCGGCGGCAGTGGCCGATCGCAAGAAAGTATCCTGGCCCAGATGCGGCCCCAAAGTCGGCTACGGAGTGCTGTTCGAAGATTGATAATCGTCCGCATCGTGTCGCGTTTCCAATGCATTCCAGATTGCTTCAAAAACACTATCGGTTTTCTCATTGATTGAGGGTGCAGCCACCGCCGCGACTGTATCGGTCACCGATTGGGATGAACCGAGCGGAGTAAGACTTCGTTGATCCATCACATCACCGCGGTCAACGACAACGCGGCTAGAGCATATGAACTTTGACGTCGGTCTCTCATGGCGAACCACGGTGTTCGAATCTACCGGGGACATTTTCCGTCCTACGTGATTTCGTGAAACGCATTATGGAACGATTCGCATCAAACGTAGTGTGACGGGCTGGTTGGTGTAGGGCGGACTGACGACGGAACGGTCCGATGATCGCGTTTTCTGTGGCGGAGAATCAAACGCGCCACCCAGAATTGCCAAGCGGGTGTTGGTCCGAATAACTTGTCCGCTAGCGTCGATCAGAACGGGACCTTTCCTTGTGACAGAAGCGGCGGTGAGCGGGCGGCGATTTCTCGGATCAAGGTTTCGCGGGTCGCGCGCGTTCAAGGTTGGACGTTGCACCACACCCACGCTCCACTCAGAGCTATCGCCGAGCATGTCGAACAGGCCAAATCCGTTTGGCTTACGTTGTTGACCGCGTGTTTGATTTCCCTGACGAGAACCCATCCAGCGAATGTAGGCGCTGCTGAATTCGGTCCCATGACCGTACGGGCGTGGCGTCGACGTGCCAGCGCGGCACGCGTATTCCCATAAGTCTGGAGTCGGTATTTGATAACCCGATCGCTGCAAGTGATCTTGTTTGGTTCTCATTCCTGATGCGAACAAGCCATCGCTGTTTGCTTCGTAGCACCATTGGTTTTCAGGAATCCCGTCCTGCCGACTCAACCAATTGCAATATTCTGCCGCCTCAAAAAAACTCAGTCTCGCCGTCGCCTCATCGCGGGACTTCCGAAGTCCCGGACCGGCGGGACGACCTTGTGATTGACGGAATCGTTCAAGCTGCGCGATCGTGAGCTCGCGTCGACTGAAATAAATCTCAGCAGGAACGTCAACTTGACGCCGATCTTCATTGGTCAAACGGTTTTGATCCAGCTCGGATGAGCCGATCGTCGCGGTCGTGTCGCCCGGCAACCGAACCATCAATTGACCTTGTGACGTGACATATCCAATCGCATCGTTGAATTCCGAGTGGTCGAAACTCGGTTCGTTCGGAAGACGGTCCAGGAACCACTTTGCGGAGGCGTGCAACAAAGCGTCATCGGTTTCTTGATAGAGCTTGATAACGAGCAATCGCACGTTCGCGGGAACTTGACTGAGACTCGGCAAGCTTCCCAGGGTCAGCAAGAGAGCCGATGCGACATCGTGCGAAAGATCAGGGTTGATGCAAGCATCGTTTCCTGTCCCATCAGCCAACAGTGTTACCAACGGAGCGACAGCACCACGACTTGAGGCGTAGCATTCGATCAAATAGCTGCGGACCGTCGGGTCATCACTCATACCAAGATGCGGTAGCAACTCATGGCCCTCTCCAAGCCACATCAGACCTGTCCCGAGGTTTCCGATTTGCCGTGCCAACGTGATACGCCGCGAATTCATTGCGACCAAACGAGTTGGCGGAATCAAGTCGATGTTGCTCGATTCGATCTTCTCGACCGCTTTCTCTAACGCATCGATTCGTTCTGAAAACCTGATCTTCAATGCATCGCAAATACCATCGTCCGCTTCAGCAATCGCCGGAGCGATCGCACTGAGTTCAGCAATCGATGATTCCTCGAGCAACTCGATCAGCGTTTTATGATCATCGCCGGCAAGCTTTGCCAGCAAAAACGTTGCGGTTTGAGCCGCTAGTGGTTCTTGCTGCAATCGGATCGCTCTCAAGCCTTGCGTCAGTCGCCCGCGAATCGGAAACAGGCCCTCCTTGTACTGTCCCAAGTCGACCGGGTTTGCCTGAACAAGCATTCGACACACATCAGACTCAGCGATGTCCCATGCATCATGATTGGGTTCCAGACGTGCCAAACCAACCGCCGCGTTGAGCCGGCGGGATGCGGGTTCCGTGTCGTCGGTCACGACCGCGGCCATCAGATCACTGACCACTTTCTGTTCGTCGCTGTTCAAATCCGCTTTCATTTGCCGAACGATGAAAGTCCGCATTGCCGAAACGACCTCCATCACTCGTCCCGCAAGATACGTGGCGTGAGTGGGATCCTGATTGAGCAAAGCCAGCGAGACTCGATCCCGTACCGCCAAATCGACTTCGTGGTCTGTCTCAGTAAGCTGTTGTCGCAGAGGACTCTCAGTCCAATATCGATGTCGCCGGGCTTGCATGATGGAATCCGGCAGCTCTTCGATACTGCTGGAAACCAGTCGGTCGACGATTGCCTTGCCGTTGGAATGCAACAACGCCCATTGAAAGCCGAAACAAAGCACTGCTGCCAGAGCGGCGATCGTCATGGCTCGAAGCAGTTGCCTTCGTGCCGATGCCTTCACAAAAGATCGCTGCGACGCATCACGTGGCTTTGTCATGAATCCAAAACGCACACAGTCGATCGGTCCCGCGAGATTCCGCGGATGGACATCTGCCATCCAGCGCCGTGTCGCACGTTTCAAATCAACCGCCGCACGACCGCGGACCGTATTCGCGTCCGACGCGTCAAACCAATCTCTCAGCTCCGGCACCAAAAAATCATGAGACAGCTGATAGTGGATCAAAGACTGACTTGATTCGTCGATCTCGCAACCAGCTTGGTCGATTTCAGTCGGCGTGATCAAGTGAAGTCGGCGATCCAACAAGTCGAGAAGTTCATCCCATTGGTCATTGGAAACGCGATGCGTTGAAATGGCTTGCTGAAGTTCATGGACTGAACGGGCCCGACCTCGCATCAGACCGATCGGAGGCGTCAAATATCGAAGGATCGCCTGAGCCGGTTCGAGAATCGGCCACGAGCTCGTCGGGGCATGATCACCCAAGACCGAGTCCAAATAGTATCCGCTGAGTGATCCATTTTTTGCGACTTCAGTCAATCGGTTCGACGTCCAGTCACCATCACCCAGCACACTGGCCAGCAACGCGAGACGGACCGGGACGACGCGTCCATCCACCTCCACCAGTTCCATTGCCCGCTGCAGGAACGCGTCATTCAGGTCGGACTTTCCAGTTGCTTGAGCCCAGATTCGCAGGACCTTGATTGCGTGTTCGCGAGTGAAACGCTGCAACGCCATCGCATTGCGTCCATCGCGAAGCGGTGCATCAAGATCACGCATCCAAGCGTTCATCGCGGACCAAAACTCATCACGAACGACCAAGACGAACTGCAGCTGGCGTCCGTCCGCTTGCCGCATAGCACGCAGCATCGATTCACGCTCTTGGTCGCTTGTCCACGCCAGAACTTGCTCGAACTGATCGATCACAATCACCAAACGATGCGGCAAATGCTCGCGAAGATTGACGCAAATCTCCTGCAGTGTTTTTGTTTCGTCGCTATTTTGACATTCGACGTTTGCCAGGAGTGCTTGCATCGAACTGGCGTCAGTTATCTC
>JBCCJB010000368.1:0-4392 GCA_039028015.1 Planctomycetota bacterium | reverse complement strand
CGACAACACTTCGCGGTGCAGTGATCACACAGGACCTCATCAGTCGAATAGTCGGCTCGACGACGAGGCTGCGGACGATCGGGCGGCGCCTGCTCGCGCATCTTCCCCGTTGACGTGCCGATGTCGGGTTGCGAATCACTAACGGGTGCAATCATGATGGTCGGCTTCAATACCTGGTAGGCACTGATACGTGCCGACCGCAAGATAGCCTGTCACTCGCACAGACGAAATCCGATGGAAGTTGTCGTTACCGCCTTGGGACCGGACCATTCGGGGTTGGCCGATCCGATCATTCATCACGTGACATCGCGGGGTGCACGAATCGCCGAGATTCAAATGTACGACCATGATGAACGTGAATTGTTCTCAATGTTGTGCCGAATGGACCTCGACGACGAGGGTGATGCGTCGAAGCAGCTGTTGAAATTGCAATCCGAGATGACGCAGATTGGCGATCACACTGGATTGGCTGTTCGAGCATGGAGCCGTGATGCCCGGCCGAGTCGTCCGCGGATCGCGGTCGCTGGAACGTATGTGGAACACACTCCGCGAGCTGTCTTGCAGGCAGCCAAAGATGGCATGCTGCAAGCCGAGATCCCCGTGTTGATATCCAATCGAAAAAAGCTGCGTTATTTGGCCGATGAATTTGATTGCCACTTTGAAATGATCGGCGACGGAAGCGGTCTGGCCGACAACGATGCATTAGTCCGAACGCTCGACGAGATGGATATCGATTATCTGGTGTTGGCACGTTACATGCGCGTCCTGCCCGCCGAGATCTGTTGGCAATTTGCTGGTGGCCGCATCATCAATCTGCATCACGGATTGCTGCCAGGTTTCCCCGGCTTCAGGCCTTATCACGATGCCCACAACGCTCGGATGCTGACCTTTGGGGCCACCTGCCACTTCATCATTCCAGAGCTTGACGCCGGAAATCAAACGATCAATCAGCGAACATTTGCGGTCTCACCGGGGCAGTCCATTGAAAGCATCATCAAGCAAGGCGAGACCGAAAATGAACCGGCTTGCTTGGTGGAAGGTGTTCGCCGAGTGGTTGATTGCGAAGTGCAGCTCCACTTTCACCGCGTCGTTCCGACCAAACGGGCCATGGTGGCCACGTGACGCGTCTGTTTGCGGGTACGCCCTTTGACATCCCACCGACTTGCGATGACTGCGGCGAAAGCGTCGACGATTGCGATTGCTCCGACTCGGCCAAGGCAGCGTCGCAAGCCGAACGCCAACGTCAAGCCGATCGTCGCGATCCTTCCGAGCAAACGGCTGTTCTGCGTCGCGAGAAACGAAAAGGCGGGCGCATCGTAACGGTCGTTTCAGGGCTGTCCGCCAAAGCCAATGATTTGCCCAAGCTCTTGTCCGAGCTGCAATCGGTTTGTGGTGCTGGAGGCAGCATTCAGAAAAAGCGTGATCAAATCGAGCTGCAAGGTGATCACATCACATCGATCCAAAGCCAACTTCAGTCAATGGGATTTCGCGTTCGCATTTGAGGCATCTTGCGACGTTAAGCCACGAACGCGGCGATCAAACCAGCAACGCTTTGCAGCGCTTGATCAACGGACCAATGATCAAAATCTCGATCGCCAACTCGATTTGAAATTCCGCGCGCGATTGTCAGCGGCATCCTCACCTGTGCGGCGGACATTGCCACCGCATAACCTTCCATGTCTTCCGCGACGGGCAAAGCCGTACATCCAGCGCGGCGTTCTGCCATTGTTGCATCGGCCGACGCACTCGTGACGCTCAACAGCATGCCCGCGTTTGGCAATCCGCGAGTCTCTAAGGCGTATTGGTCCGGTCCCGATTCGTTCCAGCCCAACTTGTTTGAAGAAACAAACCCCGCGCCCTCACCCACGCCGATCCCATCAACACCGACCGTGTCAAAGGCGTATGCGGTGCCAACATTGAGGGATTCGTTGTAAGCACCTGCGATGCCAGCCAATATCGCTGCGTCGCAACGTGTCTTTGACATCAGATGACAAGATTGAACCCCAGCGGCAACCAATCCAAAACCGCATAAGCGAAGTTCCAAGTGAGCCGCCACATCGGGGGTTAAATACTGACGGAGTCGCGAGAGCTCCATCTCTGTCGGAACCAAGCAAAGAACTGCTGGTTCAGCGTGTGCCACGGCGGATCTCGGAGCCTTCAAATCGAATCTGAAAACGATAAATCTTCTTTGTTTTGCATGTAATCGCACCCGTTTGAAGATCGAAATGCGATGGTGTCTCGGCGAAATTGATATTGGCAACAGTGCGGAAACCGCGCTCGGCAAAGACATCAATCACCATGGCAAGTGCAATGGGATCGTCAAACATGTTGTCTTCCGAATTGACGACGGCTAAGCCGGAAATCGCGTGTCGCTTGATGATCGGAACAAAGCGTTCTTCGAGCAGTGCCAGTACGGTGTGAAACAATTCACGATGCTCAATCTCATAACTATCCAACCTTCGGACCAACTCTTGACGAGCGTGCACGCCAAGTTCGGTTGCCAACGGCAATCGTCGAACGGCGTCGTACGTCTCGGGATCCAGTTCCAATGATGACTGGTAATCCAATTCGTTAAGGATGTTCCGCTCGACTTCGTCGATCGGCCCGTCAGCGTCAATGAAGTGGTAGTGGTAAATCTGTTTGAGAGACTGAAGCTCGTCCCACGTTTTTTCTTTGAAGACTCGGTAACGTCGTTTGGCTGCCGTTGGATCCAAGTCCGTCGCGCGAAGTTCGAGACGTTGCCCGGTCCCTTCTTCTTCGACCTTTTCGTTGTGCTCGGCAATTTGGCGTCCGCGGAGCAGTTGCCGCTCGATGCTGGTGCGTTCATCAATGAACAAGACCATTACGTGGACGGTTGGCTTTCGAAAATTGATCGCCAGTGGAGTTGTGTGATACTCGCGATAGAGGCTGTTCATTTTTTGGACGAGTAGGTGCAGGCATTCCACCTGGACTCGCGTGCGTGGAAAGCCATCCAGAATGCACCCGTCGCGATACTCTTCATCTAAAAGCTTGCGAAATAAGATGCCGACCACCTCGGTGTCACCCACCATGCCGCCGGCTTCTTTGATCCGTTTGGCTTCGGGAGTGTTGAGCAAGTCGCTGACAACGATGGGTGGACACGTCAATCCGCGTGCCTTCGCAATGAAACCGCTGTTGGTGCCTTTCCCCGACCCTGGCGCTCCACCCAGCAGGATCAACTCCTTGGTGAAACGCAGGTTTTCATGACCAATTTCATCCTCGAGATCATTCCACACGTTGGTGAAAATCACGTGGGCGTCTTTGACTTCCAAATCCTCGACGTGCGGCGACTCAGCAGCCGCAATTGCCTCGCCGGTCAACATTTGGCTCGCTTGATCTTGCGGTAATCCTGCCAAATCTTGCGCGGACAGCTCCCGATCTCGGGCGGTTTTGGGAGGATCAGGATGATCGTCGATGGAAATGTCCATGAAATGCAAATGGAGTTTGAAACGACAGGTACGGCGGGCGCGAGCGGCCCCCGCCGCCCGCAGTTTAGCCTGCCTCATGCCATTGTGGCACTAGCACATCAGGGGCGAGGTCATGGGGTCACTCGGTTGTCTTTTCAATCCGCCAACAACGGTGAATGCGTCGATTGCGATAGTCTTCGGGCACCGTCTGATTGGACAGTTCATGCACTCGCACATTGCTCAGCGTGCCGAGTGGCATTTTGAACCGACGAAAATTGGTGGAGAAAAAGACAACACCGCCGGAACGAACCAAACGAAGCACGTCAGTCAGCATCTCCGGAGCATCGTTTTGCACATTCCAGTCGAGGTCAGTTCGTTTGGAATTTGAAAAGGTCGGTGGATCGAGAATCACAAGATCGTAGACCTCACCAGCCGGATGACCGCGCAGAAATTCACGGCTATCCATCACCTTCGTTGTGTGTTGCGGTCCATCAAAACCGTTGAGGCATAAATTTTCGCGTGTCCAGTCAAGGTAGTTGCTCGATAGATCAACGCTGGTTGTCGCCGCGGCACCTCCATCAGCGGCATACACGGTGAAAGAACCCGTGTAGGCAAACAGGTTCAGCACATGCTTGCCTTTTGCCTCATCACGGAACAAACCTCGTGTCACGCGATGATCCAAAAACAGACCCGTGTCGGTGTAATCGATCAAGTTGACCGCGAACTTCAAACCGCCTTCGCGAACGATCAATCGATGATTGGACTGCGCCAGACGTTGATGTTGGTCATGGCCCCGTTGTCGACCACGACGCTTCAAGAAGACCTGCTTTGATGGGATTTCCAGGCACTCGCCGGCAGTCTTTGCCATCAAGTCCAACCAGTTAGCATGCTGGGCAGGGTCACGATCATGAGGTCGCTCGAATTCGATCAAATGAAGATGGTCTTCGTAGCGGTCGACCACTAGCGG
>JBCCJB010000367.1:0-4392 GCA_039028015.1 Planctomycetota bacterium | reverse complement strand
GATCTCGTGTGGGTGTTGGACTGGGCTCGCGAGCTTGGCATCGTCTGATCCAGCCATCCGTTCGGACGCTCCAACCGGCCGGGTCTCTGGCATTGATCAGTTGCTGTTTGCCAGTGATGTCACCGCCGGCGAGAATTTCTACGAATATGCCAATCAGAAATGGCTTCAAGAAACCTCAATCCCAGCCGACAAGTCCAACTACGGGATCTTCACCGTATTGGATGACGAAACGCGGGCCGCCGTTCGCACGTTGATTGAAGAAGCTGCTGCGAAGAACGCGTCGCCGGGCACACCGACGCAAAAAGTGGGGGACATGTACGCCAGCGTGTTGGCCGTTTCGCGTCGCAACGAGCTTGGTATCCAACCCATTGAGTCGCTGCTGGCGGTGGTCGATGAGGCCACCGAGAAATCAGATTTGCCTGAGGCCTTGGGGCGACTTCTACGTGGTGGCGTTTATGGGCCCTTGGCACCGTATGTCAGCGTTGATGCCAAGGACAGCGACTCCTACGCGGTCTATCTCACTCAATCAGGACTGACACTCCCGGACCGTGACTATTACCTCGAGGATGAGCCCCGTTACATCGAAATGCGGTCTGCTTTGCAGACATACATTGCCGACATGTTGGTCGCGATGAATGTGGATGCGTCGGAATCCTTGGCAGTCGAGGTGTTGCGTCTAGAGCAGACGCTCGCAGCAAACTCGTGGAGCAAACTGAAGAATCGCGATCCCGAAAAGACCTACAACAAGATGGAAGTCAGCACTGCTGACTCGCTGATTGCCAAGTGGAGTTTGAGTGATCTGGGTCAGGCCGCGGGCTTTGCGGATTTGGATGTCGGCGTGCATGAGATCATCGTGCGGCAACCAAGCTTCATTGATTCCCTCGACGCTGTGATCGAGAATTTCTCCTTGGCGACTTGGCAGGCGTACTTGAAGTTTCGAGTGATCGATCAATACGCATCGGCGCTCACTGAATCGCTCGAGCGGCGGCATTTCGAATTTCATGGCAAGGTCGTTTCGGGTACCGATGAACAACAGCCGATGTGGAAGCGAGCGGTCGATGCGACCGGCGGTGTGTTGGGAGAGGCTGTCGGTCAACTCTATGTGGAACGTCACTTCGCGCCGGCTGCAAAAGCTCGCATGAATGACTTAGTTGAAAATCTCAAACGTGCCTTTGCCACGCGAATTGAAAGTCGGCCATGGATGGGTGAGGGCACCAAGAAGCAAGCACTCGAAAAGCTTGGCAAGTTCACGACCCAGCTTGGTTACCCGGATCAGTGGAAGGATTACTCGCAACTCAAAATCACGGATCAATCGCCGGCAATCAATCTGATCGCGGCCGCCGAATTCGAATTCGACTTTGAGCTTGCAAAACTTGGTGGCCCGATTGATCGCAACGAATGGCACATGACGCCGCAAACGATTAATGCTTACTACAACCCAACGATGAATGAGATTGTCTTTCCGGCCGCAATCTTACAGCCACCGTTTTTCAACATGGCCGCTGATGATGCGGTCAATTACGGCGGCATTGGTGCGGTGATCGGACATGAGCTGTCACACGGGTTTGATGACAAGGGCAGCAAGTACGATGGCGATGGTAATCTTCGCAATTGGTGGACACCGCAGGATCGTGATGAATTCGAAGCTCGCGCATCGGGACTGGTGGATCAGTACGACGCGTACGCTCCCTTTGACGACATGACCGTGAATGGTGCATTGACGCTCGGCGAAAACATTGGCGATCTCGGTGGGCTTTCGGTTTCTTATGAGGCCTATCGAATGTCGCTCGATGGGCAGGACGCACCCATCATCGACGGTTTGAGTGGCGATCAACGCTTTTTCTTGGGTTGGTCGCAAATATGGCGGCGTTTGTATCGCGAGCAAGAACTTCGCAAACGCCTGATCACAGATCCACACAGCCCCAGCGAGTATCGTGTCAATGGGATCGTTCGAAATATGGATGCCTGGTACGACGCTTTCGACGTGCAACCGGATGATCGACTCTACTTGGCACCTGAGGACCGCATTCGGATTTGGTGATTTGGCTTTCCAAATGTGCTGAAAAAGGCCAAACTGCTGGTTTCGCGTCGGTTTGGCGGGGCAGACGTCCTTAGCTGAATTTGACGATGCTTTTCACCCTGATCCCCGCCGGTTGCCACTCGTGGAACGCCGAATCTCATCATTCCTGATCGCTTCGTCGGCGTTCTTTCTGATTTATATTTCGCTGCGGATCATGTTTGTGCCGCCGCGACCGGTTGCTGAGCCACCGCGTCAGCCCGACATTGCTGATGTGGCAGGCGAGGCCGTCGCCGAAAAGGATGGCGATGCTGATGTTCAGCCGGATGCGGTGCCCGAGGGCGACGAAGAAACCATTGACCGTCCCGGATCGCCGACCTGGTCCACGCTGGGTTCGATGGATGCCGATTCCGGACACGTGATGCTGATGACGCTGAACAGTCGCGGCGCGGGGATCGAACGGATTGAACTGACCGAGCGAAAGCCTAATGGACGGCTGAAGTACCGACGCGTCGATGTTCGCAGTGGCTATCTCGGCTATTTGGCCTCCGATCCCGAGTCAACCGAAACCGGTGTTCGCGTAAACGTGGTGGGTCCGGGGACACCGGCGGCAACGGCCGTCTCTCAAGTGCCCAACGTCGCCGACGGTTTGAAGGTTGGCGACTTGATCGTTGGTTTGGACGACGCGGAGATCGCGAACTCGCAGATGCTCGCCGATGCACTTAATCAAACCGAGCCGGGCGACTCGGTTCGATTAGAAGTGATTCGGGGCGAAGGCGACTCGGCGATGACGATCAACTTTGCGGCTGCCCTGACCGAGCATCCGCTTGATTTGGTCCGATTGTCCAATCGCGGTGGAGAAGACGAGATTCGCGGCAATCTTCCGCGTTTGTCTTCACTGATGACCGTCAGCCGCGTTGGTCGGAAGGAGATCTTGCCTGACCAGCAAACGATTTTGGGTGGCAGTGATCCGGCGGCGTTGAATTGGAACCAAGTCGATGATGCGGCTCCGGGTGAGGCCGATACCGACGACGCGAAAGTCGCCGAAGCGGAACGGAATCAGGATGACGACGGTGACGCCTCATCCATTTCCTATCGGGTTCGGCTGAGTGGCGCTGAGATGGCTCGCGTCGGTGGCGGCGCTTTGGCGATGCGTCGAACCTACACGATTCGTCCGGGCAGCTACCTAATTGACATGCGTGTTGCGCTCGAGAATCAATCCGAGCAGATGCAACCGTTGGCGTACCGGCTCGAAGGGGTCAACGGAGTGACGCTGGAAGGTTGGTGGTACAGCAATAAGATCAGCCCCAATTGGGGCGGATCTGCGGCTCGAGATGTGGTGTATCGGACGGCTGCTGAAGGTCATGAGTTGGTTTCCGGCTATGGCATTTTGAAACAGGCCCGGAAAGATTCTGCGACCAACCATCAGGTGTTATTCGCGCCCGACTCACCCGCTGCGGCCAAGCAGTTGGACTACGTCGGTGTTGATGCTCAGTATTTCACAGTCGCCTACTTACCGCCCGCTGACGAACAGGATTCGTTTCGCAATGCATTTCGCCGGGTGGCGGCAACGATCGTGGCTGATGCACGCGAGGTGCCCAACAACCAAGAGCGGGCGGTCAACACGTCTTTCTTTCTCGATAGCAATTTGGTTGACGTCCCAGCCGGTGGATCGATCGAGCAAGAATTGCGTTTGTTTGCCGGACCCAAGCAACCGGATTTGCTGGCGACGGTCGGTTTGGACGAATGCATTTATTACGGATGGTTCAGCTTGCCGGCGCGGTGGCTGGGGCATCTGCTTCACGCGTTATCGTCGGTGGGGAACTACGCCGTTGCGATCATTTTGTTGACGGTGATTGTTCGCGGTGTCATGTTCCCTCTTTCGCGAAAGGCAGCCGTCAACGCCCAACGAATGCAAGAGCTTGCACCGGAGCTCAAGAAGATCACGGAAAAGTACAAAGATGACATGGAGGGCCGGATTCGGGCTCAGCGTGACCTGCAAAAACGTGTTGGCTTCAATCCCATGGCGGGTTGCTTACCGATGTTTTTGCAATTGCCGATTTTCATCGGTCTATATCGCACGTTGTCGGTCGACATCGAACTCCGCCAAGCTGCCTTTGCGTCGTGGACCTCGTGGGCATCCAATTTGGCGGCACCCGACATGCTGACTTATTGGGGCGACTGGCTTTGGGACTATCTATCCGGACGCGGTACCGGTTGGCTCGGTCCGTACTTCAACATCCTGCCCATGATTGTGGTTGTGCTGTTCTTGGCACAACAAAAGATGTTCATGCCGCCAGCGACCGATGAGCAGACGGCGCTCACCCAAAAGATGATGAACTACATGACGCTTGTCATGGGTTTGTTCTTCTTTC
>JBCCJB010000366.1:0-4399 GCA_039028015.1 Planctomycetota bacterium | reverse complement strand
GGGCCGAACAGGTGCTGTGATTGTGGTGCATGAAGATTCACCACATCAGAGCCTTCAAGATCTGATGCAAGCGGCTGCTGATCGACCAAACGCAGTGACGTTCGCAGCCAACCTGGGTGCACCGAGCCACTTTGTTGGCCTGCTATTGGAACAGTCGCATGGAACCGCAAAGTTTCGATTCGCCCAAGTCGGCGGTGGGGCCGATCGCTTTGCGGCTTTAAAAGGAAAGCACGCGACGGCAACCACCCTTTCACTAGAAGAGTATTTGCGGTTTCAGCCCGAGGGCATTCGGGCGCTCGCGTTTCTGGGTGAGAAACGTCACGAGCAGATTCCACATGTCGCTACCGCGATGGAGCAAGGCTTGCCGGTGGACCATACCGTGATTCAGTATTGGTGGATGCCCAAGGGAACGCCCACCGACCGGTGCGACCATTTCGCAAGCATTCTCAAGCGTGCGATCGATTCGCCACGATTTCAAGAGCAACTCGCTGAGCTGAAGATTGATCCTGTTTTTCTGGATGGCCAAGAGCTTGCAACGCATTTGACCGAGACCGAAGCGGCGCTCACGCGAGTTGATCCTGGTGTGGATTCACCACTTCCGAATATCCCGCTGATCTTGGCGATCGCAGCGGGTCTACTTGGTGTGGCGATGCTCACAACGAGATTTCACACGGCCGCAGTCAGCCAACAAAAAGATCCTTCACAAGAAGTCGGTCATGCCAACTCGGGGCGGTTGGTATTGATCTGCATCGTCTTGCTAGCCTTGTATGCGGCCGGCACGATTCAGTGGGGATTACCGCTGGGCATCATGACGACTTTATTTGTTGGCACGCTTGGGCTGTCGCTTGCTTGGCATGACAAAATGATGTACCGACCGCTGGTGTCAGCGACGATTGCTGGAACCGCCTTGGGCCTCGGGGTACTGTTTCACCTCGTCTTTACCCAAGTGTTTGAAATTGGGCTTTGACAAGTCTGTGTTCGACGCAATCGTCTATCTGATCCAACCGTACCCGCTGTTCCTATTGGTGCTGGGGACATTACTGGGAATCATCATCGGCGCAATTCCCGGTTTGACCGGCGCGATGTTGATCTCATTGACGGTGCCCCTAACCTTCGGCATGAATGGAGTCGACGCGTTGGTGTTGTTGGTGGCGATGTACGTGGGATCGGTCAGCGGTGGCCTGCTCTCGGCCACGTTACTGCGAATGCCGGGCACACCGGCATCAATCATGACGACGCTCGATGGCTATCCGCTGGCCAAGTCCGGTCAACCGGGAAGAGCGTTGGGCTTGGGAGTTGCCGCATCGGCTGTTGGAGGCATCTTGTCGTGGCTGTTCCTTTGGATGCTGGCTCGACCGATGGCAAATCTGGCGACCCAGCTCAGTCCTTTTGACGTGTTCTCGATGGTGTTGGTCGCACTTGTGTTGATCGTCTCCATTTCCAATCAATCGCTTTTGGCGGGCTTGTTATCGGGCAGCCTTGGGATGCTGTCCGCGATGCCGGGCACCTCGCCCACTGGCCAACTGCGATTGACCGCCGGGTTTGCTGAGCTGAACGATGGGTTGAAAGTCCTGCCCGTGTTAATCGGCCTGTACGCGATCAATCAAATCGTGCGAGAGATCATTGCTCCCGCCCAGCAAATGCAGACCGTCGAAATGTCGCGACGCGGTCTGTTCGTTAGCTTCAATGACCTGCACAGGCACGGTTTGAACATGTTTCGATCTTCCTTGATCGGTTCATGGATCGGTTTGTTGCCGGGCATCGGAGCCAACATTGGGTCCGTTGTGGCCTACACCGTGGCCAAGAACAGATCGCGTGCAAAAGACGCCTTTGGGAACGGAAGCGAAGAAGGCATCGTTGCGTCAGAGGCAGCCAACAATGCCACCGTCGGAGGCGCGCTAATTCCTTTGATCGCGTTGGGCATTCCGGGCAGCGTCGTTGACGCGATTCTGTTGGGGGCCTTGATGATTCACAATGTGCAGCCCGGTCCGTTGCTGTTTAAGAGCAATCCATTGGAGGTCAATTGCATGATCGCCACCGTCCTGGCTGCCAACGTCGTGATGGTGATCATCATGTTGGTCTTGGCGGGTCAGCTTGCCAGATTGATGCAAGTTCCCCGAGCTTTGCTTTTACCGATCATTCTGGCGTGTTGTGTGGTCGGTTCCTTTGCCCTTGGCAATCGAGGATTCGATGTCGCCGTCATGCTCGTATTTGGACTGGTCGGTTTTCTCTTTCAAGCGTGGCAGATTCCATTGGCCCCTTTTGTGATCGGATTCGTGCTTGCTCCCATCGCTGAAAGAAAGCTTTGCGAAGGACTGATGCTTTCCGGAGGCAGTTACTTACCACTTGTCATCGAACCCGTCTCGGTCATTTTCTTATTGGTCGCCAGTATCGTGCTCGTGTTTGCGATACGCAATCGCCTTCGTCCATCCTCCATCATCGATGAACCAGCAACGTCCTAACATTCTTTGGTACTGCACCGACCAGCAACGTTTCGACACGATCGGAGCGTTGGGAAATCCGTATGTGCAAACGCCAGCGATTAATCAGCTTGTCGCCGAAGGAGTGGCATTCACGCACGCTTACTGCCAAAGCCCGATTTGCACGCCCAGTCGATCCAGCTTCATGACGGGCATGTACGCGTCGAAAGTGCACAACACGCGTAATGGTAATGCGACGTTTCCCAGTGCTCCGCCACTGATTTCAAAAGTGTTGGCCGACGCGGGCTATGACTGCGGATTGGTCGGTAAGTTTCATCTGCAAAGCTCAGGACACCGGACCGAACCACGGCTCGACGATGGGTATTCGTATTGGAAATTCAGTCATGCTCCGCGCGATGACTGGAAGACAGGCCACGACTATGCCGATTGGGTCAAATCTCATGGCGGCAATTTGGACGAACTCCGCAACAGCGAGGAACGCGTCCCAACCGAACTGCACCAGACAACGTGGGCATCGGAGCGATCCATTGAGTTCATTCGTCAATCGCGTGATCAGCCGTGGATGCTGTGCGTCAATATCTATGATCCTCACCCGCCTTTCATTCCGCCGGCGTCGTATCTGAAACGTTTTCAAATCGATGACATGCCGGGACCCTACTATCGTGATTCCGATCTTGAACAGCAGTCAAAGCTCGGCGGCATCGATTTTCAAGGCACAGCCAAGACACCGGAACAACGTCGTGCTAAGGAGATCCAAGCGAAGTATTACGCAATGATCGCACAGATTGATGATCAGTTCGCTCGTATCTTGCAAACACTAGATGACACGAATCAACGAGAGGACACCGTGGTCATTTTTACCAGCGACCATGGCGAATCACTTGGTGACCACGGACTACTGCAAAAGGGCTGCCGGTTTTATGAAGGATTGGTACGCGTGCCACTCGTGTTTTCTTGGCCGAAGCGGTTTCAACAGGACGTTCGCAGCGATGCACTCGTTGAGCTGATCGACAAAACAGCCACGATCGCGAATCTGGCCGGCGTTGCAAACGGAGATTGGCGTCAGGGAAAGAGCCTTGTTCCGATCCTGAACGGTGAAGCAAGTTCATCGGAGCATCGGGACTTTGTTCGCTGCGAGTATTTCGATGCACTCGATCCTCACTTCACCGGTGGGACCGGCGTATTCGCGACCATGCACCGAACACGACGCTACAAACTAGTGGTCTATCACGGACATGGCATCGGCGAACTCTATGACCTGGATCGGGATCCGTGGGAATTCGAAAACCTTTGGGATTCGAAGCAGCATCAAGATCTAAAACACCAATTGATTTACGAAAGCTTTGACGCTCACGTCCTATTAACCACCGATGTCGGCTCCGAACGCATCGCGCCGATGTGATCATCCGGAACGATCTTTGGCGTAGGACGGTTATTCGTGGCCGACTCCAGTTCCCAAATCGACGGAGGACAGTCTCCGTTGGACGTCATTTTATGAAACGCAGTTGCTCAGCTTTCTTCGCGGTTCACATCTTCGACGTTTGGCACAAAGGCTTTTAACGCGTCTGGATCCGAAATCAATTGCGTGCGCACCATGAAGACTCGGCATTGGTGACGGTGAGTGCCAGCGTCCTGCGAATCGGAGTCGCTGGCGTACGGCTTTGGCGAAAACACCAGCAGCGCCTCGGACTCTTTTAAGCTACTTTCAACGGCAATGGACTCGGAATGGACGACCGGAATCTGAATCGTCATTCGTTCATCGTGTGTCGCGCCGCGTCGGTTGGGCATGCTGGCAAGCTTGACGTCGTCGACGCTCGCCTGCGTCATGATCATTTGCAACTTGGTTTGATCGTTATCAACCACAGTTGCTTTGACGCCAAATTTCCAACCCTCTTCGAACACAGAGATCTTTGGCTGGTAGGCCATTGCGTCCTCGCCGATGGTCTCCGAAACATCGG
>JBCCJB010000365.1:0-4400 GCA_039028015.1 Planctomycetota bacterium | reverse complement strand
GAGAGACACCAAGTCTTTCGGCCGTTTCAGATACAGACACCCCTTCCATGACATGCATTCGAAAGATGCGGAGTGTCACGTCCTGGAAATCCCGCTCGATTCTCCCGAGCAAATGAGCGATCACGAATCGGCTGTGACCGATATCAAATTGCTTGGACAGTTTGCTTTCGGGATCTTCTAGCTGAGCCAGTGATGCTTGAAATTCAGAACCACCACCGCCGATGGGAAGGTTTCTTTTTCGCAACAGGTTTCGGGCCACATTGACCGTTGTCGTGCGCAGCCAGTTTCGAAACGCACCCACACGACCATTGTGTTCAAAGCTCCCGATTTGTTTGACCAAGACAGCCAATACTTCTTGAGTCAGATCGTCGACGTCGGAGGCCTGCAAGCGGTAACGCCCGAGCCAGTTTCGGATCAACGGTCGATAAATCGCATCCACTTCATCCCAGGCTGTCTGTTCCGATTCCATCAAACGGCCCAGCAATGAATGTCGAGTGGAATCCATGCGCAAAAAGTTCTTAAATCGTACGGTTTCGTGTCAGAAGCCACGTCGCGGGTGAATTTCATGGGTATGCCCGTTCCGACCCTGCAGAGATTTCACCAGTGTATCTCCGATTGACTCTCGCGTTGGTCATTCCGCCTTTCGCATCGATTGCACTGGCTCCGACCACCGCCATGGCCCAGTCGCCACTAGAAGCGTTATCCCAGATTTCAAACAGCTTGGAATCGATCGTTCGCTCACATTCCGAAGCAAGCAATCGCCCCTCGATGGCGATGATCGACCGGGAAACCGCTCGGAGCATGAATTATGACAATCAGCTCAAGCATGTCCGAACCTATTTCGAAAAGCGTCGCTTGAATCGCCAATACCGCGAAATGGAAAATCCGCGTCGTTCGGGCGCGGAGATCACGGCTTCGGCCAAGCGACGTGCTCCCAACCGACTGACATCAACCGAATATGATCCTTATGGCGGTCGTATCAATTGGCCGATCGCACTTCGAGCGACAGGCTACGACGATCAGCGTAACGAACTAAATCGACTATTCGCGGCTCACGCTGCTTACGGTGGTGGCATCAATACCACCTCATATGCCCCGATTGATTCGCTGGTCGGCGAAATGGAGTCTCGGTTGATCAAGAACTTCAAGAACACCAACGCCCAACAGTTCTCGTACGCGCGAAAGTTCCTGATCAGCCTCAAATACGAGGCTCGTTTCCCCGTCGGTTCCTGACGCGCTAGCACGATTTCTCGGCTTCAAGCTGTCTTTTCCCATCACACCCAAGGCACCGCCGATTGGCGTGCCATGTTGCCTCGATCACTTGCCATGTTGAATCAAATCCATTTGCGTGTGCTCTGCTTCGGCTACGTTCTGCTTATTTGCTCATCGAGCGTGCCAGCGCAGCCACCGGGGTTTCCAGATCCGCCACCAGGTTTTCCAAAGCTGCCGTCTCCGGATGATCTTGCCGATGCGATCTCCCAGAAGCTTCAGGGCACCGACGCGCAAGAGCGGATCGATGGATTGCTCGCGATCAGCCAAGATGCCGTGACGGCAATCGACGACAAGGCGGCAAGTTTGATGGCTGATCTCAAAACAATGGTGCGCACCGGTGACAATCCATTTGAACAAGTCTTGGCGGCATCGATCATCCTGCGGCAATCCGACGATAACGAGGAATCCCGATCCCTGATCGATTTGTTATCACGCCAATTGCAGTCGGCTGATCCCGCACTAGCGAGTCAAGCGGCACAAGGTTTGGTGGGTGCCGCCGATAATGCCGAACCAGCCCTGCTGGCGGCGCTCGCTTCGTCGCAACCTGGAACACGTGCGCTGGCTGCTGAAAAGCTTGGACAAATCAAAGCAAGCGGGGCTAGAGACTCACTCGTTGGTTTGCTGGATGATTCCAGTCCACAAGTGAGGTCCGCAGCTGCCAAAGCACTGGGGCAACTGTCGCTCAGTGGTACCGCGATCAGTGCGCTAATGAACCTGCTCGAGTCCGATTCGCAGATGGGCGTCAAAGCAAACGCGGCGGCATCGCTCGTCATTGCGGCCGGTCATACGGAATCAGTAAAAGAGGCCGTCATCGACGCGATCAACGAAAGCGATGATCGCACGAGTCTGGCCATCATCCGTGGCGTGGCACACTGCGATGCGAGCGATGACACGCGAGCCGGTATCCTGGGATCTGCCCTGATTGATTCGACGGCTGCGAAATCTAGCGAGATCATCAGTCATCTCGTCGAACTGGGGCCCTCCGGCATGCGGCAGCTGATCACTGGTTTGGATTCGAGCCAGGCACGTTATTGGTGTGTCGTTGCTCTGGCCGACTTTAGTGAACAAGCGAAACCTGCTAGCGAAAAGCTAGCGTCACTTTTGGCTGATTCGGACCCGGATGTGCAAACCGAAATCCTTCTGACGTTGCCGCAAATCGACGCGTCGGGCACCCATGTCAGAGATGCGGTCGTGGCACAAATGAGCAGCACGCACGATGGGGTTCGCTATGCGGCCGCACTAGCGGCGGCTCGGCTTGGCCTGGATGGACGTGAGACTCGGCAACAACTGGAAGCCAATGCATCGGATCGTGATCCCGTGCTGGCGTTGGTGTCCGCCTTTGCTCTGGCAAAGCTGCACTCATCCGAACCCGCATACGGATTCCGGGCCATGAAGGCACTGGCAACGGCGGCTAAGTCGGGTGATGAACGCTTAAAGCCACTCGCCATCGAAGCGTTACGGGAACTCAAAGACGAATTAAAACCACCGCCGCTTCCTGCATTGCCTTCGTTCCCATGAAACTCCCGCGACGCGGCTGGTTGATGGTCGGTCTCTGTCTTTGTTGCAGTGGGTGCGGCAAGGGTTTTTCGACTGACGTCAGAATCCCGGAGACGATGATCCAGCGTGGTTTGGATGTCGTCTTGCCGATGCGAATGAATGACCATATCGATGAGACGATTCCCGTCGAAGCAACCCTAAATCGCGTCGCAATCTTGCCAGGCGATGGAACTGAGCGACTCGGTTTGCAGTTGTTCGTCGAGGTGGACCTTCCCAAAAACGGCTCAGCCAACATTGCAAGCGTGCTACCGAAAGTACCGCGTCCAGGAGGACCGAATGAGGCAGGCCCAACCGGATTTGCCGGTCAACCATTACCGATGCCACCAAAACCGTTTGGAAACGATACCGCTCAAACAGACTTGATCGATGAGCCGAAGTCGTCTGCAAAATCAGTCACGGGTACGGCAACCGTGCGAGTGGGCATTCGTTACGATCCCGCCACCGCGTCTTTTTTTTGTCACAACGCGACAGCGGAGACCCTTGAGTTAGCCAGTCTGCCTAACAAGATGTTGCCCCCAATCAAACGGCTCTGCGAGTTGGCGATCAATGGCTATTTCGAAACGCATCCCATCACCACGTTGGATGATGCTGATGCATCAACCAATTTCGCAAAGTCTCGTCTGAAGAAGGTGGTGTTTCGAGACAATGATGTGATCGTGACCATCGGAATTTGAACGGAGGCGGAATTGCTGCCAAGCATTGCGCCACGCTGAAGTTGTTTTCAGGCTGACTCTCATGTCACGCGAGCCGAACGCGTTAGCGTCGGGTGGCGTTTGGGTCGGGCGAGTTCTTCAAGCCGGGCAAACTTGAAAACCCGCGGCTAACGCCGTCGGCTCATGACTTGGCGTTGCCGGCTTATGGCGACATGTCACTCGGTTTTGAAATCGCGTTTTATCAATCGACTTTGGATTGCGTCACCAGCTGAACGGACGTGATCGTTGTCTCTGGCTGTGCTTCGATCTGAATCGCGTTTTCTTCACGAAGCACGGTTGGATTCACGTTCGCATCCAGAGGCGCAAAAAACTCGGTGAACTCACCCGCATCGCCCAGATCAATCGTTATTGGCGTGCCATTGATGGCGACGGAAAGCGGCTCTGAGATGCCTTCACGACGATGCACGCCGATCACCAGTTGAGCCGCTGTGATTGTTTCAGCATTGGGCACAATGATTTCGAATGATTTGGGCCTGCCATCAGACTTCAGTGCAGTCTCGGTCGCATAGTAACGAATCTGTTCGAGTCGTTTTGACGGCGATAGGCCAGCGGGGCAAATCAAACGAACAACGGTCGTTTCGTTGACGTCAACAGGGACACTCGATGGATCGACGTTCTCTTCCGGCTGAAACACGACCTCTCCGCGGTGGTAGTTCAATCGAGTTTGTGTCGCCTGAGCGTCACCGAGACGTTTGGTCACACTCGAGAGATCCAATGCCAGCTGTTGTCCGCCCATATTGGTGATCGCCAGCGAAATTCGCGTTCCATCGTGGATGGCGACAACGTCCAGCCAGTCTTGCTCGTGATGAACCGGCAAACGTCGACCATCAAAGTCACGCCAAAGTTCGAAGTACTTCG
>JBCCJB010000364.1:0-4436 GCA_039028015.1 Planctomycetota bacterium | reverse complement strand
GTGTGTCCGCTCATTCGGATTCGCCGATTGCGACCTCGCGTGAAACTGACCGTGCCGAGACGACCGCGTCATCCAGCACAACGACGCCTCATTCGTTGAAGCAATGTCTTCCGGCGGCACGATTCTTCAGCGGAACCGATATTATTTTTCGCGGGATTGCTACCGCATCGAATAAGTGCCAGCCAGGACAGTTGGTTGTGTATCGCATCGGAATCGACGATCCCGTTGAAGTGGCCGCGGATGCCTTGGCACGCGGAGCTGCAGGAATATTGACTGAGCAAGTCCTTCCCGCTCCGATGCCTCAAGCGATCGTGGGTGATACCGATACGGCGTTAGCTCGAATTGAATCACACCGCTGTGATCCGATCACCGACCGATTGAGCCTTGTCGGCATTGTCGGGGGCGACGGCAAAACCATCGCGGCCACGTGTTTGCATGCGATCTTGTCGTCACACGGCATTGCCACTGCATGCCTGTCAGATCTCGGCTGGGATGATGCCACTGGTTCGGTCACCGAAGCCGAACCGAATGCCAGCGTCGTCTCCGTCATCGATCATTTGCACGCTTCGATCCATAGTGGTGCATCAGCCGCCGTCATCGAACTTCATGACAATTTACTGCACCAGAGGTCTTGGTCGGTTCTTCCAAGTGACGCCTTAACGTTCGATGCGGTCGTGATCATACCGCAATCGCATCGCCGAACGCACTATGGCCCATCTGACTCAGCCATCGCGCTGGAAAAATTGCGACCGGGCGGTCTCGCCATCATCAACGATGCCGACCACATCGCGATCGAGGAAGCCAACCAACTTGGCGTCACCGTTGTGACCTATGGCGACAACGCGGCAGCCGATGTGACCGTTCATGACGTCAGTCAAACCGATAATTTGTGGTCGGGTGTGATCGCTCACGGCGATGAAGCGACCATGGTCGAAACCACGCTGGCGTCGGGCTCGGCAACAACCTCCATTGCCGCCGCCACAGCCGTCGCCGTATCGATGTCAGTTTCACTGACAGAGATCAGCGATGCCATCGGCGGCCTAAGATCACTTGTCGGTCGCCTGCAGCGGATCACAAGCAACGATGCCGTTCAAGCTGACCGAATGCCAACCGTCTGGCTCGATGCGGGCGGAACGCCTCAGCGATTAACTCACATCCTCAAACATGTCCAACGACAGGCCCGATCAAGCCCCAACCAACACGATCGCCCGACAACCATTCCGATCGCGGCAGCCAAAGCCTACCAACGTGCACAGAATCGACCGGCACGCACGTGGTGTGTCCTGTCCGTCAGCGATGCCGAAGATGATGAAACGCTTCGGCGTTATGGCAGTTCGTTGGAAGTGCTTGCCGATGCATCGGTGCTTGCCTGCGCCGATGAGGATCGCTCGTCTTTCTTACGCACCAGTCATCACGTGCTCGATGGCGTCGAGGATGTCGCGGCCATGCGGCTGGTCGCCGATCCGCACCGAGCCATCGACTGGGCGATCGCATCGGCTCAACCTCAAGACACGATTGTTGTGATCTGCGGACCGCGGCACCGTGAACAGCTTCAGCAATATGCCGATCGCATCACGCGTTGTCTCGATGTGGATTCGAATGCGTCATCATCGACATCGACCAAGCACCTCAAAATTTTTGGTTGACTGGACAGCGCGACCTTGGATGGAAAATACCGGGATCCATGGCATTACCGAGCGGATTATCCGTCTTAGCGCTAGCCACGGTTTAGCCCAAGAAAACCGCGGCTAGCGTTGGCCGGCTAATCCAAAGTGGCGCGGTCCAGCCAAGCATTCAATCCATTTGCGAGTCAGCGACGCGATCCCACCGAAAGACTGGTGTTGTCGCTTGATTGGTTTTGTAATCCGAACTTGCTAGTCCGTCATTGCTTTGATTTTTTGTCGAACTTGAACGTCCTGCAGACTCCAACCCTACCTGTGACGCTTTGCTGAATCCGTCTGCGGACTCACATCAAACCGGCGGACCTCGTCGGAAACTCATTCAAGCATCTTGAACTTGAGTGTCCTCTCACAGCGATCAAGCCAACCGCTATAGTGGGTGGCGAACGCGAATGCATCGCGTGACGCTGGCTCAACGGAAGGTCTGGTGCTCGAGTGAATGTGTTTCTGATTTGGTTGTTTGTCCTCGCAACTTCGCTAACGGCACTGGGTTGGGCCAGGCACTTTCATCGTCAAATGATGCTGGCTGATGAAGGCACCGATGAGATGCGCTCGATCGCTCAGAGCGTGCGGGACGCAGCGGGTGCGTATCTCAATCAACAAAACAAATGGGTCGCCATTGTCTTTTTGGTTGTCGCGATCCTGCTAGCGGCCGCTGCCAGCACGTCGCGAGTCGTCTCGCCACTGCTGCCAATCGCTTTCTTGATGGGTGGAGCCATGAGTGGGCTGTGTGGCTGGTTCGGAATGAAGACCGCCACCGCCGCGAGCGGCCGAACAGCCGCGGCTGCCCGAACATCGCTCAACGATGCGCTTCAAATTGCCTTTCGAAGCGGTGCCGTGATGGGGCTGGTGGTCGTCGGCATGGGTCTTCTGTTCATCGCAACCTGGTTTGCAATTCTGTACTGGTTGATTCCCTCGATCCGCAACGTGCCAGTGGATTTGAATCAAATGACGGTCACGATGCTGACATTTGGCATGGGCATGTCGGCACAAGCATTGTTCGCCCGGGTAGGCGGAGGAATTTTCACGAAGGCCGCCGACGTGGGAGCTGACTTGGTCGGCAAAGTCGAACAAAGTCTCGCGGAAGACTCGCCCCGCAATCCGGCCACCATCGCGGATAACGTCGGTGACAATGTCGGTGATGTTGCCGGGATGGGAGCGGATCTTTTCGAATCTTACTGCGGCAGTATTTTGGCTGCGGCCGCCCTAGGTGTTGCCGCATATTCAACGACGAGCCAGTCGGTGACGGCAGCGATGTTGCCGATGACGATTTCGGCTCTTGGAATTCTGGTGTCGATTGGCTGCATTTATTTGGTGCAGGCCGGCGATGACGCTAACCCAAAGTCATTGCTAGTCGCACTGAATCGCGGGATCTCGTTCGCCTCATTTCTCGTTGCGGGATTATCCCTGATTGCGACGTGGGCATTGATTCCGCTGGAAGGCTCGACGATCTACTTCGGATGGCTGCCGTCAATCGGCGGCAGCGTGATCATCGGCTTGATTGCCGGGTTGGGGATCGGCCACTGGACCGAACGCGCCACCAGTGATGAGTACCCTGCCACGCGCCGTTTGGCGGCTCAAGCTGAAACGGGTCCCGCCACCATCATCATTGGCGGTGTGGCCGATGGCATGCTGAGCACGATGGGACCCGTCATCATCATCTGCGTCGCAATGTTCCTGGCATTTGGACTTGCTAACGGCTTCCAGTTCGATGACCCGCAATCGTTCTCGATGGGTCTTTATGGTGTTGGGATCGCAGCGGTGGGGATGCTTTCGACGCTTGGCATCACATTGGCCACCGACGCCTACGGCCCGATTGCCGACAATGCCGGTGGCAACGCGGAAATGGCCGGATTGGAACCATTGGTACGTCACCGAACGGACGCGCTAGACTCGTTGGGCAACACGACCGCGGCGACGGGTAAAGGGTTCGCCATTGGCTCGGCGGCTTTAACCGCATTGGCATTGCTCGCCGCGTACGTAGAAAGTGTCCGCGATGGTTATGTGCAGATGGCCCCATCGATCGCGGCAGCCCAAGCCGAGGATCCGAATGCGTTCAAGCATGTTCGCATCACGGAAAATGAAGACGGGCGTTTATTAACGTCCTTGATCATTTGTGATCAAACAACGCCGTCAACGCAACTTAATCAAGCCAGCTCAGACGCTACCAGTCTCGACGCGTCGCAACCCAATGTCAGTGATAATGACTCTGCGGTTACCCAACGAGCGATTTTGGCGACCGTAAGCAGTCCGCGTCGTGAAGTGGCAATTGCTGATGCGACACTGAAAGACTTCTTACTAATTTATGATGCGACGTTGATCAATCCGCGCGTGCTAATTGGATTGTTGTTGGGTGCGATGAGCGCGTTTGTGTTTTGCGCATTGACGATGAAATCGGTTGGCCGCGCTGCGCAGGGCATGGTGGTGGAGGTCAGGCGGCAGTTCGTCGAGAACCCGGGCATTCTTGATGGGTCCGTGACGCCGGACTATCAAACGCCCGTCGAAATCAGCACTCGGTCGGCCCAACGAGAAATGATTTTGCCGGCATTGTTGGGTTTGTGTTTGCCCGTTGCGGTCGGGTTGCTGCTCGGCGTCGCTGGCGTGCTTGGCCTGTTGGCGGGCTCGTTGTCGGCTGGGACCTGCTTGGCCGTGTTCATGGCCAACAGTGGCGGATCATGGGACAACGCGAAGAAGTTTATTGAGGCCGATCATCACGGCGGCAAGGGCAGCGATGCTCACAAGGCATCGGTCGTTGGC
>JBCCJB010000363.1:0-4439 GCA_039028015.1 Planctomycetota bacterium | reverse complement strand
GTCAACCGGAAACATTCAACCTGGTCAAAGCCTTTCGAGGAGGCATTGATGCGGACATGATGACACCCCCGGTGCAAAAGGCGTTGGCGGGCCAGTCCGGTGTGGAGGTTGCCACGAATTATTTAGGTGATGAAGTCGTTTCGGCATTCGCACCGGTGGAATTGCTCGGTTTGAAATGGGCGATCACGTCGGAAATCGCAACCGAAGAAGCGTTTCGAACAGTCGATCACATCGCCGAAATCACTGAAACGGTTCAGTTCGGAAACTTGAAGTGGACCCTGTTAGTCGTCGTGATCGCGGTTGGTGTGATCGCGTTTGTCGCTCGTTTGTTGACACGACAATTGATGGCACCGATTGATGCGACCGTTTCGACGCTGCGGGATATCGCTGAAGGCGAAGGTGATTTGACGCGTCGATTGGATGAAAACCAAATCGGCGAACTTGGTGATTTGGCAGTCAATTTCAATCGGTTTGCGACACGCATTCACGACATCGTGCGATCGATCGCCAACAACTCATCGAGTTTGACCTCGGCCAGCAATCAAGTCTCTCAATCCGCAACGTCTTTGTCTGAAGGGGCCATGCAAAGTAAGACGCAGTCTTCCACAGTGAGCAGCGCTGCTGAGGAATTGAGTATCAACATGGAGAATATGTCCAAGAGCACAAGCGAGATGTCGGATGGCATCGTGAGCGTGAGCTCGGCGGTGGAAGAAATGAAGCAAACCATCGCTGAGATTGCTCAGAACGCGGAGCGATCTGCAGCGGTGGCGGGTGATGCGTCTGATGCAGCGCGTGTGAGCAACGAAAAAGTCGGATCGATGGGAGATGCAGCCAACGAAATTGGTCGCGTTATCGAAGTGATCCAAGACATCGCGGAGCAGACTAATTTGCTGGCGCTTAACGCAACGATCGAGGCCGCTCGTGCGGGTGAGTCGGGCAAAGGGTTTGCCGTCGTTGCGACGGAAGTCAAAGAACTTGCCAAGCAGACCGCCGCTGCCACCGACGACATTCGATCACGGATTGAAGCGATGCAACGTAGCACTGGTGACGCGGTCGATTCCATTGCGACGATCAGTTCAGTCATTGATCGTGTGAACGAATTATACAGCATGATCGCGTCGGCGGTCGAAGAACAAAACATCACCACCGGGCAAATCGCAGGTCATGTGACCAGCACCGCGGAACTGGCTCAAACAGTGGCGCGAGGTGTGTCCGAATCGGCGTCTGCGAGTCGCGAGATCACGCAGAGCATCGGACTCGTTGACAGTGTGTTGCAAGAGACCGCCGAGGGGGCGGACCAAAGCCGTATCAATGGCGACCAATTAAGTGGTCTGGCGATCGAGATGCGAGAGTTGGTCAAGCAATTCCGTGTTGACGATCAACAACCCGCGACGTTGTCAGCATCGACCGTTGCCAAATGAGCTAACTCGTTTCACTGAAGCAGGGGCAAACCAGTGTCATTGAAAACGCTTGTCGTTGACGATTCGGTCGTGTTTCGCAAATCGGTACGCGACGCGATCGAGGATATCTACGGGCTCGATGTGATCGATATTGCCCGTGATGGCAATTCGGCCGTCGAAAAGATTTGTCGTTTGCAGCCGGACTTTGTCACGCTGGACATCGAAATGCCCGGTATGAATGGCTTTGAAGTTTTAAAGACAATTCGAGATCGTGGATTTGAAGGTCATGTTGTTGTCGTAAGCGGCGTCAACCAATCCAGCGTGGAGTTGACGTCGCGGTCGCTCACATTGGGCGCACTCGGCTTCATCGTTAAGCCGGATCATGACGATCCGCAAGAGAATCTGATTTCGCTGCGAATGCGTTTGCGGCACGCAATTGCTGGGATTGATCGTTGGGCGCATCCCACACCGGCTCCCCATGCGATCGCGTCGGCTCGGGTTAATCAGACGGCACCGATCAAGATCGATTCGATTGGATCCAAGCCTTCTCGATCATGTGCGGCCGTTTTGATCGGCATCTCAACCGGTGGACCCAAAGCGTTGGCCAAACTGATTCCGGCGATTCCCTCCGATTTTCCAGCTCCGATCATCATCGTGCAGCACATGCCAGCCATGTTTACCGCATCAATGGCTCAGCATCTCAATGAATCCTCTGCCCTTGATGTCGTTGAAGCGGTCGATGGGATGGCCGTGAAAGCGGGCCAAGTTGTGATTGCTCCGGGAGGCAAGCATTTGGAATTGAGCGACGGCAAGCCACACCTTGTTGCACATGTGACTGATGACGCGCCGGTGCGCGGTTGCAAGCCGAGCGTTGACAAGTTGTTTCAGTCGATTCCCGCATCAATCGCGAGGCAAACGCTTGGCATCATCATGACCGGCATGGGCGATGATGGGACCGCGGGTTGTCGATACTTGAGTCAGCATGGTGGTACGGTTTGGGCTCAAGATGCCGCGTCGTGCACTGTGTATGGCATGCCCAAGCGGGTCGTCGAATCTGGCAACTGCAATGCGACGGTGGCGCTTGATGATCTGGCGAAGTGCGTGGCCGATTATGCCGCTGGATCAACGTCACGCTGTGGAGCATCGTCATGACATTTTCCACCGCTTCCGACAGCCGCTCTCCCGCATCGACGAGAGACTTTTCATTCGATCCCAATGACTGCGTGGCACTTTGCGATTTGCTGCATCAGTGGATTGGCGTCGCGATGGAACCAACAAAGACCTATTTGATTTCAAGTCGACTTCGTGGAATCTTGGCGCGACGCGAATGGTCGACGCTGGGCCAGTTGGTCGATCAGGTTCAGCGATCGACCGAGTTGGTGTTGCGTGATGAGGTCATCGAAGCCATGACCACACATGAAACTTTGTTCTTTCGAGATCAGCATCCTTTTGATGCGATCGCGTCAACCTTAATCGGGCAATCGCTGCGAGATCGGGTCGGGCAGCGATATCGTGTGCACTGTGTGGCATGCAGCACGGGTCAAGAGCCGTACAGTTTGATGATGCGTTTGACGGAGGCGTTGTCGGAATCGGAATTGGATCGCGTTGAAATCAGTGCGTCGGACATTTCACGTCCCACGATCGAGATCGCTCGACAGGGGCAGTACCTTTCGCATGAACTTGATCGCGGTTTGTCGTCAGAGCGTCGCGATCGTTTCTTCCGCCCTGTCGAAACCGGCAGTTCGATCAAACGGTATGAGCTCATTTCTTCGGTGCGTCGACACGTTCGTTTTGAGGTGATCAATCTGTCGAAATTCCAACCCACTGATTCGCTGTTGTATCTGTGTCTGTGCCGAAATGTGTTGATCTATTTCGACGAAGAAAAACGACAAGCGATTCTGCGTCGATTGGCTAAGTGGATTTCGCCGGGTGGCTATCTGATTGTCGGTGCCAGCGAAATGCTTCGCGGTACCGAGGACTTATTCGCCCGTGAGCTGGTCTCCGGGTCGCCGATGTACCGACGGCTTCCCGACTGATTTGGCTGATCGGATAGCTAGACAGCGATACTTTGGATGAGAAACACCGTGACTCATGGTATTAGCCGTCTTGGCGCTAGCCACGGTTTAGCCCGAGAAATCCGCGGCTAGCGCCGACCGGCTCATCCAAAGTGGCGCTGATCGGTTAATCGTGCCTAGTCGTTGATCACACGCTTCACATCACCGACGACCATCGGTCAGGGTTTTTTCCAAACAACTGGCTTTCGTCGTTTGGGATACAGTTGGCGGCATAGATCGCAATGACGTCCATCGCAGCCTCGCGCGGTGCAAAATTCGCGACCATAGAAAATGATTTGCAAGTGCAGATCATTCCAAGCCGACTCTGGAAACAAACGTTTCAGGTCGCGTTCGGTTTGCACGACGTTTTTGCCCGACGACAGACCCCATCGCTGCGCTAGTCGATGGATGTGCGTGTCGACGGGAAAGGCAGGCACACCGAATGCTTGGCTCATCACAACGCTGGCTGTTTTATGCCCCACGCCCGGGAGCCGTTCGAGTGCTTCGAACGTCGATGGCACTTTGCCGTCGTGCTGATCGATAAGCAAGCGTGATAGACCGGACAGCGCTTTGGCTTTTTGCCGTGACAATCCCAGCGGACGAATCAGATCGAGGATCTTAGCTTCGCTAAGTTTCGCCATCTTGGTTGGGGTTCCCGCGACAGCAAACAGGTTTGGCGTAACCTCATTGACCTTCTTATCGGTGCACTGCGCGCTCAGCAAAACTGCGACCAAGAGCGTGAACTCATCGGTGTGATTCAAAGGCACCGGTGGATTCGGATACAACTCGGAAAGTCGCATCATGACGAGCTGAGCTCGTTCTTTTTTTAGCACGACTTTTTAGTCGTCACGCTTGCCAATCAGCGATCTTGAACGTCGGTCACGCTGCGTTCAAGCTCGCCAGTGTAGATTTGGCGAGGGCGATTGATTCGCGATGCTGGATTGCTGTGCATTTCTTTCCAGTGCGCGATCCAGCCTGGTAAGCG
>JBCCJB010000362.1:0-4448 GCA_039028015.1 Planctomycetota bacterium | reverse complement strand
CGATGAAGTGGGCATTCATTGATTGATCACAAAGCAGCAAATCCGCTGGATATCCTTCTCCGGCCTTTTGATACGCCTCGATCACAATCTGCTGCGTGGCTTCGTTGAACGGTTTCTTGCGCTGCTTGCCGTCAGCGGTTTTGGGAGCACTGCGAATGGGATCGTCCGGCCCATCAATCGCATCGCCAGGGTGGGACTGCTCGAGACGTTCTCGGATGAATTCGACATAGTCGGTTGAGATTTCAAAACCCATCCATTGCCGCGCCAGTTTTTTTGCCACACACAAGGTCGTGCCGCTACCAGCGAATGGGTCCAATACTACTTCTTGGGGTTTACTGGACGTGCGAATGATTCGGGCCAGCAGCTGTTCGGGCATCTGGCAACCGTGAAATCCTTCGCGTTCTTTGAAGGTGCCCGCGACACGCGCGAAATACCACGTGTCATGGTTGGGATTGAAGCTCAGGAAATCCGGCCCATCTTGCGGACGTGTGATCCAAGTGTTGTCGGGCAAGCGTCCATTGGGGTTGGCACGTTGATCGGCGTAGACCAACTCGCGTGCCGATTTGACGCGGATCTCGGGGTTGTTGCGATTGAACGTGAACTGCTTTGGATCTTTGACAAAGTGAAACAAGTGCGTGTGGGATCGGCTGAAGCCGTTCACACAATTCACACCGAAGGTGTAGTACCAGATGACCCAGCTGCGACACTGAAAACCGACCCGCTGCGCTTCAATTTTTAGCTCGGCCGCATACTCGTCGCCGATGGCTAGCCAAAACGTGCCGTCAGGTTTGAGCGCCTGAAATACCCCGCTGATCCATGATCGACTCCATTTCAGATAGTCATCCGATGCTCGGGTGTCGTCATACACGTCATAGTCGTAGCCGATGTTGAACGGCGGATCGGCGAACACGAGGTCGATCGATGCCGGCTGGACCTGATCCAGCAGCCCGACGCAATCACCTTGATGAATCTCATTTTTCTGGGGTGACACGCGGGGGCTCTCAAATCCAAGGTAATTCGGATGATGCAAACGGGTCGATCGTGAAAGGAATTCGTACCGATCTGACGCGTCGCGGAGTATAGCCTTCGGAGATTATTTGGCTTAGGCCGGCAGCCGACGAGTCTGCGGACCGAAACAGCACCCGTGGGATTGCAAACGTTGTTTTTCAGCTAACGTTGACGGATCGTCGTGCCATTCGTATCCTTCGGGGCCCAAAAATCGTCCAAGTCACTCCCAATTTTGTCTCGACGTCATGGCCGTCCCCAAACGCAAACACAGCAACAGCCGCACTGGCAAACGTCGCTCGCACGATCGGGTGAAGAAGCGTCAGATCGCCTATTGCCCGCAGTGCAGCACCGCGGTGCCAACCCACACTGTGTGCCCCAAATGCGGCTACTACATGGGCCGCACGGTCGTCGAAGTTTCCGAAGAAGCCTGAATCCCGGGTGGCGTTTTCATCTTCGCAGCCCGCCATGCTTTTCCCGGGTCAGGGTGCGCAGGTTCCCGGAATGGGTGTGTGGTTGCGAGAGCACCATACGTTGGCAGTCGAGCTTTTCGATGAAGCCTCTGACGTGCTTGGCTATGACTTGGCGGAGCTGTGTCAGCAGGGTCCTGCGGAAACGCTCAACGAAACCATTCACAGCCAGCCCGCGCTGTTCGTCGTCGGCATCGCTGCCGCTCGGGCGTATTCGGAAGCGTTTCCCAGCGTTCAGTCGCGAGTCGTTGCGACGGCCGGTTTAAGTTTGGGAGAGATCACAGCGGTTTGTTACGCCGGCGGTATGCAGTTCGCCGATGGCGTGCGACTGGTTCAAGCTCGCGGTGAAGCTATGCAGGCCTGTGCTGACGCAGTGGATTCAGGCATGGCCAGCGTCTTGGGTTTGGATTTCGAGTCGCTGCAATCGGTTTGCGATGACGCGCTTGGTGCCAACGAGGATGGACTAGTGCTGATGCCCGCAAATTTATTGTGTCCAGGAAACATCGCTGTTTCGGGACACGCTGTGATGATTGAGCGTTTTCAACCACTGGCGTTGGAAGCTGGTGCGATGAAAGTGGTTCCTTTAAGCGTTGCGGGTGCCTTTCACACATCGCTGATGAGCCAGGCAGTTGAGCGACTCCGCGACGCGCTTGCATCAATCACCATGTCCGATTGCCGTTTGCCCGTGTTCAGCAATGTGGATGGCAAACCCCACACCTCCGCGGATGAAATTCGGGATCTGTTGGCACGCCAGGTCGTCAATCCCGTGCAGTGGGAAGCATCAATCCGTGCGATGATCGCGGCCGGTGTCGACGGTTTTATCGAAGCGGGAACGGGACGGGTCCTGCGTGGCACCATTAAGCGCATCGATCGTAAGATGGCCACGCAAGGTTTTGGCGATGGCAGCTAACGATCGCTCAATTGGAAGGCAACCGAGCGACGATCGTATCGGCTAAGTCATCCACGGTGCGATCAGCGGTGTCGATAAACTTCATTTCGGGTAGTGATCGAAGCCACGTTTCTTGACGACGAACCATTCGCCGGGTGTGAAAGAGTATTCGTTGGTGAGCTTGATCAATGGCTTCCTTGTCAGGCTGTTCTTGACTCGCGATCTCGATGAGTTCCCGGTAGCCCACGCCGGCGCGGGCTGTCTTTGATAGCGATCCGTACCGGGCCAAGAGACCCCGCACTTCATCGACGAGCCCTAATGCAAACATGCGTTCGATGCGCCGCCCGATTCGATTATGCAAGGTTGGCCGCGGGGTTCGCAGCGCGAAGACGCCGCCCGCATTGGCACAGGACGATGTGGTGAATTGGGTTTGAGCGTGGCTAATGGGTTGACCCGTCAGATAGGCAAACTCCAGTGCTCGCGTCATCCGTCGTTCATCATTAGCGTCAATTCGGGACGCTGAAATGGGGTCGACCTGCGTCAGACGTTGGTGCAGTGCTGGCAACCCAAATTGAGCAACATCATCGGCGACCCGCTGGCGAAACACGGGATCGGCGGGCGGTCCCGGATCGAACCCGTTGAGGATAGCTTTGAGATACATCGGCGTGCCACCGACGAACAGGACACGATGGCCACGTTGCTCTATTTCGTTGACACACTGATGGGCCAACCTGAGGTATTCCGCAACGCTGAACTCCCGATCGGGATTGACCACATCGATCAAGTGATGTGGTACCGTGTCCCGCTGACGGGTTGATGCTTTTGCCGTACCGATATCCATGCCGCGATACACGGCCATGGAATCAAGTGAGATGATCTCAAACGGTTGGCTTCGGCAGGCTCCAACGCGTCTCGCCATTTCGACGGCAACGTCGGTTTTGCCCGATGCCGTTGGTCCGGTGACGACGGTCACACGACCAAGCAACGAAGGATAGGTTCTCATTCAGTCGGCTGCGAACATCCCGCTCTCGATTGTCCCGCGATTTCCCTCCGCTTCGTAGTCCAATCGACGCCCCTCCGCGCTCTGTGTCACGGTCAATTGAAATGTTTCACCGTCGGCATTGGTTCCCGTGCCTGACATACCTGTATCCGTTGCGGTGAGGCTGATTTCGGAGAGCTCCATTTTCTCTTTGATTTTTTCTTCCACCTGAGTCGACGTCCAAGTTCCCGGATGTCCCGTGCCACAACCAACCACGCAAATTGACAACAGACACAAACAAGCCAACAAACCAAAGCGTGTCGGCATCAATCTAGCGAACTGATTTGGCACTCTTTGCAAGGCGTCTCTCCCGCTATCGTTTCTTGGCGATACGACTGTTGGTGTGAATGGCATGGACTTGGTGAGCCGACGGCGCTTGCCGCGGGTTTGGTTGTTCGCTGTGGAGCTGTAGAGACCGAGGCTAGCGCCTACGGCTCAGCAATTAGGCCACTCCACTTATTGTCGGTTTGGCTGATGTTAGTTAACGCGTTGCAGCCTGCCCGATTCTATCTTGGATCCAAATGGCGTGAAACCATTTGTGCGGTGATGTGGTGACGATCGATGCCTAACGGATCAAACCTTCAAACAGTCGCGATCCAATGCGGACCATCGTGGAGCCTGCCGCGATCGCAGCATCGAAGTCTCCGCTCATGCCCATCGACAGTTCTGGAAGCGTGATCCCATGTTTGCGAGTTGCGTCATCACGAATCGACCGCAAACGATCAAATTGGCGTTGGGCTTCGGCCGCATCCGTCCCCCAGCCCGCCATCGCCATCAATCCGACCAACGCAACACTGCAATTCGATTGTGTTTGACCAACGGAATGCATTGTTTGGAACCGTTCCAGCAGACCATCAAGCTGTTCGGGCGGTAGTCCTGTCTTTGCCGCTTCACCGGAGACGTTCACTTCAATCAGAACACTGATCGACGATTCAGTTGGCTCGCTATCCTCGTCACGTTCGGATGACGGCCGGATCGTTGCAGACTGATTGGATTGATGAACGATTTCTTCGAGCAAGCGTATCGAATCAATCGAGTGGATCGT
>JBCCJB010000361.1:0-4467 GCA_039028015.1 Planctomycetota bacterium | reverse complement strand
CTGCCGTCAAACGCAAGCACAGACGAGTTGATTTCGATTAAGCCGATGCAAACATTTTTCGATCGTTTGAATCAACGTTTGCGCTCGTTGAAGCCGCGACGAAACACCTCACCAACGATTGCCATCGTCGGAGGCGGTGTGGCGAGTATTGAAGTTGCTTTGTGCCTTTCAGATTGGCTCGAGCGGCGACAGCACAAAACCGAGTTAACGATCTTCACCGATCGCGAAGAGGCAGCTGCGGATTTGGGTTGGATCGGTCGAAAGCGATTGCATAAGTTGTTACTTGGGCGCGGTGTGAAGATGCGGACGTGCCAACGCGTGCTCAATGTGACTGACGGCATCATCGAAACCGAAGACGCCACCCGGCACGCTGCCGATGTGGTGATTTGGATGACCCAGGCATCTCCACCTCCGCTGATCGCAACGCTTGGTCTCCCACAAGACAAGCGTGGGTTTGTTGCGACCAAGCCAACATTGCAATCAACGGGTGACGAGCGCATCTTTGCTGCTGGCGACTGCGGCACGATCATACCGATGCCGACGGCTAAAGCTGGTGTTTATGCCGTCAGGCAAACACCCGTGCTGACCCACAACATCGCAGCGGTGTTGAGTGGTCGACCAACGGTCACATTCAAACCGCAGAAGCGATTCTTAAAGCTGATCAACACGGGCGACGGTAAAGCAATGCTGGTCTACGAGCCGATCGCAATCCACGCGCGATGGTGTCGTTACCTCAAGCAACACATCGACACCAGATTCATGAGACAGTTTGGTGCCGCCGTTGGCAAAGAGTCATCGACTAACGTCATAAGCTAAACGTCACCAGAGACTCCACGACCGTAAGACGCGATCGCGTGTCGATTCTCAAGCGAGTGCTGGCTCGCGTGACACCGCAGGGTCGACGCTCTCGCCCACCGTCCATTTCGTGTAATCGTTCTCATCACGAATGACTCGGTGGTAGGTCGTATCGCGTTCGACGGGATCTCGACCCGCCTCGCGAATGAGTGCTTCGATTCGATCGACCGACAAGAATTCGGGCGTTTTGGCACCCGCATCGTGGTAGATCAATTCGTGACGCACCGTACCGTCGATGTCGTCGGCACCATAAGCCAAAGCGGCCTGTGCGGTCTCAATGCCCAACATAATCCAGTAAGCCTTGATGTGCTGCACGTTGTCGAGCATCAAACGACTGATCGCGACGGTACGCAAATCAACCAATGCCGATGGCTTTTTCAAATCGGCCATCTTGGTGTTGTCGGGGTGGAAAGCCAGAGGGATGAAAACCTGGAAGCCACCGGTTTTGTCCTGCAACTCCCGCAGACGCATCAAATGATCGATGCGATGAAATGGCTTTTCGACGTGTCCGTAGAGCATCGTGCAGTTGGTTCGGAGACCAATCTCGTGTGCGGTGCGATGGATCTCCAACCAATTCGGTGTGTTCGCTTTGTGCTCGCAAAGTTGATCACGCACCTCAGAATGGAAAATCTCGGCTCCGCCCCCGGGCATGCTTCCCAAGCCCGCATCGCGCATGTCCTCGAGAACCCACTCGAAGGATTTCTTGGTCTGAAATCGGAACCAGTCAATCTCCACCGCCGTCCACCCTTTGAGGTGAATCTGTGAGTAGTTTTCCTTTAGCAACGAGATGATATGCCGATACCAGTCGTACTTTCGTTTGTGGTGTAGTCCGCCGACGATGTGCATTTCGGTGCACCCATTGGCGGTCGCCTCGGCTCCGCGATGCAAAATCTGTTCGTCGCTCATCACGTAACCCTTTGGGTCACGGAAATCGCTGCGAAACGCACAGAATTTGCATCGGTACACGCAAATATTGGTCGGATTCAGGTGCGTGTTGATGTTGTAGTAGCCGACGTTCCCGTTCTTTTGCTCACGCACCCAATTGGCCAGCTCACCAATCGCTTGCATCGACACGCTAGGGTCATAAAGGAACAGCCCATCGTCGAGACTCAATCGTTCGTTCGCTTCGACCTTGTCGCGGATCTCGCGAAATCTTGCGGCGGTGTCGGCCTTCAACATGCTGCTAATTTTGGGAATGAACGGTCGCAAAAGCACTCTTACCTATTTGGAACACCGTCAAAAATAGCAGTCGATCACGCCGCCGACGAGCAGAATGACGCTGATCAGGGCATTTGCATGAAAGAATGCCTGATTGACGCGGGTTAGATCGTCCGGCCGGACCAGCCGATGCTGCGAAATGACCAAGCAAGCCGTTGCGGCTACCGAGATGGCAAAAATCCAACTGAGCCCAGCGGGATCACCCGTTAGGGCCAGCGTGACCAGGCAAGCTAGCATCACGACGTGCAGACCCGCAGCAAGTCGCAACGCTCCAGGCACTCCGAGCCAAGCCGGGATGCTTCGAAGTCCCGACGATTTGTCGAAATCGGCATCTTGGCACGCGTAAATGATATCGAACCCAGCGACCCACAGGGCGACGGTTGCGGCAAGCCAACCAGGCAGCCAAAAATCCGACGCTGAGTTCAAGATGCCTTCACCGCGAATGGCGACCCAGACGCAGACCGGTGACAACGCCAAGGCGATTCCCAACCAGAGGTGAGCCGCCGCCGTGAACCGTTTGGCCAACGAATAAGCAAGAAGCCAAAACAGAACCGGACCCGCGGCCAGCAGCGGAATGCGATTGGGCAAGAACAGCAATGTGCAACCAACAAAGCCCAAACAACACATCACTGTGAACGCCAACACGCTGCGTCGTGATAGCAAGCCAGCGGGAATGTGTCGCGATGCGGTTCGTGGATTGGCTGCGTCGATGCGATGATCGATCCAACGGTTGAAAGCCATGGCGGCCGAGCGAGCCAGCACCATGCACAACAGCACGCCAACGATGTCTCGAAGACGAACAATTGGGTACACCGGAGTCGTCGAAATCGCTGGAGACGTCGCAATGTCTTCGGAGCGGAAGGCGATAGCCCCCGGCGTGGCTTGTTTATTGGTTTTTGGTGTGTCGCCCGCGGCTAGCGCCGTCGGCTCAGCGGTGTTGTCTGTGGCCGGTGGTGTGTTACCCGCGGCTAGCGCCGTCGGCTTAGCGGTTTTGTCTGTGGCCGGTGGTGTGTTACCCGCGGCAAGCGCCGTCGGCTCAGTTTTAGACATCGGCGATGGGGAGCTTGATGGATCAAGCGGCAGCGGTGTTGACCAAGCGAGGAAGGCCGCCAACACGGCAAATGGCAAGGCGAAGATCGTGTGCGAGAAACGGATCAACCCCAGCCAACGTCCGAGCCATGATTCACCCGGTGAACCCGTCGCGGTCGCGTTCATGGATCATCTTTCCAGCGACGCATTAAGGCGTGTTCAATGCCAAGCTGGTCCAAAATCCGCGCAACAACGAAATCGACCAAGTCTTCGATCTGGCGAATCTCGTGATACCAACCCGGCATCGCGGGCAACATCACCGCACCCGCTTGTGCCAATCGATGCATGTTTTCGATTTGCAAGACACTCATCGGTGTCTCCCGCGGAACGACAATCAGCTTGCGATGCTCTTTGAGATGCACCTCAGCGGCACGTTGAATCAGATTGGACGCCGCGGCGCGGGCGACACCTGACAGCGTGCTGCCGCTGCAGGGACAAATCACCATCGCATCGGTGATGAACGATCCGCTTGCGATGGGTGTCATGTAGTCATCGTATTGGTGGTACTTCAATCGTGGATCATCGGGCGTGATGGGATCGAGTGAAGCAATTTCCGTTCGCGTGGATTTGGCTGACCAAGGTGCCGCTGCAGTCAGAAGCGTTTGAATGTCAGGCCGCCGAAGGTCCAACTGAATGCCCAGCTCCTGAGCGATCACAGCAGCGCCTGACACGCTGATCGTCAGATGAACTTCGACACGAGTGCGTCGCAACACTTGCAACAGGCGAACCGCAATCGGAGCTCCGCTCGCACCGGTGATTGCCAGCACGATTCGCCGCGGTGCGTCAGCCGTGTTCATGCCGATGCGACTTGCTGTTGATCAAACTCAGCCTGACCAGTCGCGGGCGTCGAAGCAATTGGTTTACGGCCGACGTACACCGTGGCCACGCCCAATGTGAGTGGCGTAAACGAAACGTCACTGAGTCCCGCGTCACGCATTCGCGATGCCAACGCGTCACCGCATGGAAATTGACCGACCGACTCGGGCAAGTACTCGTACGCGGACTGCTCATTGCGCGCGATTGCTTGTCCAATTCGCGGCAGCACATTTGAGAAGTAAAAACTGTAGAGCTGCCGCAGCACAGGCCAGCTGGGTTTGGAAAACTCCAACACCAACACCTGACCACCGGGTTGGCATACCCGCACCATTTCGGCGAGTCCCCGATCGGTGTCGGCGATGTTACGAAGTCCAAAGGCAACCGTGACGGCTTGAAATTGATCCGTCGCAAAAGGAAGCGACATCGAATCAGCTTCGAAAAAAGGAATCACATTGCGACCGGAACCGGTTGCCGCGTTACGCACACGCG
>JBCCJB010000360.1:0-4485 GCA_039028015.1 Planctomycetota bacterium | reverse complement strand
GTCAAGTTCAGCTTTGACTTTCGCCTTCCAAAGCCACCATTCGATTCGCGATGTGATTGAGGTGTCTTCTCGATAATGATCATCAACTAACGCTTTGTCGGCCAATTCCAATTGATCGCTACGACGACGGTCGGTTTGATAGTATCTCAAGCGACACCGTGCCAAGCTGTAACGGGGTCTTAGCGAACCACTGAAGTAGGTCTGTTCGATGGCCGCTTCGAAGCTATCAATTGCTTCGATGAAATATTGATCCCGTGTGTCTGGCGTATCCCAAGAGCAGTAGTGCCCCAAGTCTTCGCAGGCGTTACCCAAGGCCATGTAAGCAGGATTCGCGGGCGTCGAAGGAGGCAAATCAGCCAATTGCGATATCGCTTCCCGAGCACGACTGGCAGCAAGCAGCAGTTTTGCTTTCTTGTCTTTGCTTTCCAAACGAAATGAGAGAGCGACCAAGATATTCGCATGTCGCCATCGAGCCGTGTACAGCAGCAATGACGGCGTGTTGGAGCTGGCATTGTTGATCGCAGTCCCGATTTTGTCCGCCGCTTTCGAGAGATCATCAACCATTTGGTCGCCGGGCAATTTCAACGCTCGATTCAGAGCGACCTGATAACGACCAAAAGCTTCAAGGATCTGAACTTGCCCCGTTCCTGGTTGAAGTTGATCAGCTGATTTGATGTAGTTGGCAAATTGGCGTAAAGCGTCTTTGTCCCAGCCGGCGCCGTCGAGATCCAAGCGGGTTTGAAATGCTTCGGCGGCATCGATCCAATGCTCATAGCGGTTTGCCCCATCGAGCTTTTGTGATCGGCCCAATCGGGCTGCCGCGAACTCAAGCCAATCGGTGCTGGGTAGCTCCACAGGGGTAAGTTGTGCATTGCGATGCAGACTCAACTGACGATCCAATTGTCGTGTTAGCCCTTCCTGATCAATTTGATCAACGAACTCCGCTATCTGATCTAACGATGCATGGTCGATTGGTTGATCGATACGCCAATAGCCGGCATCCATTGCGGAAGCATCGCGATGCACGTAACGACGTGCGGTTGCTAGCGTCGGCGCGACAATCTGAACCACCAGTTCCAGACGCTGTTGGCGTGTCACATTTCGTTGCGAATCGGTCCGCAACATGGCCGATGCCGCCCATAACATCGTTTGCGTCAACTGAGCATGAGTGGTCGCTTCGATGCCCCCATCTTCATGAGATTGGTTTGACGTCGACTTGGCTGTTGCGAAAAGATGTCGAATCAACGCGCGATCACCAGCATTGAGATTTGCTCGCACATGTGCCAACGACTTAAGTTGCCGAAGTTGCTGGACCGGCGGCGGCCATGACGGGTCATTGGTTAAGCGTTCAATGGCCCGTAATTGTGACGCCAGCGTTTCGTTTTCCGGCGTCGCATTTGATTCGGTCAGGTTCCATTGCTCAGCAACACCGATCAACGCTTGATCCAACTTGATCTTGCTGGGAGACATCACGAAGAAGTCATCGCGCAAGATTCCCGAGCTCTCAACGATATGCTCGAGCATTAACCGGACAACTAACGTGCGGCGTCGAGGCCCAAGTGGCTCAATCAAATCGTCACTTGATGATGACGCATCCGACCACGCGGCAACCGCTGCGTCGCGTTGGCCGGCAGACCACATGGCAAGTGTTTTGAGATAACCCAGGTAAGCATTCTTGAAATGATCTTGCCACCCAGTGTTTGCATCGGACTTCAGTGAACGCTGCAGGCGTTCCACCATCACGGGATCAAGTGCTTCTCCACTTGTCATTGTCTGATCGACTTGCCACCAAGTCGCAATCGGATGCGAATCAGACCGCAACCGATCAACGATCTGGAAACAGTTTGATAAATCGAGATTCTTTTCGGGCAAGCCAACTCGAATCGACGCTGCCAAACGCGTCCGGTCAAGTGAGACCGGTGGGACTTGATTGATTGAAAGCATCACCTCTTGAAGATCACTATGAATTTGAGCGATCGCATTAAAATCGTCCGAGCTGAGGGTTTGTTTGGTAAGCGTTTGACCCACAGCGTTGATCCAAGTTGCCAGTGAGTCGCTGGTGTCCACCAAGCTGTTTTCGCCCAGATCAGCCAATTTCACAGTCGCAGCTTGTTGAGCAAGCATTCGTGACGCGCTCGCCATCTCTTCGACTGACGACGGAACGAAAGTGATTCGTTCGAAGAGGCTCAACCGTTGCTCAATTCCGTCTTCGATGGCAACTTGGTCGTCACGATCGTCGTCCTTTGTCGCGGCGAGTTTGCCACGGAGCGCCGTGACCAATTTGGTCACTTCGTCGTAACGCTCGTTCTCGGCTTCAGCCGCGATCTTGTTGAGTGCGGACTCATAGGCCAACTGGGGCCAACCACGCTCAATGATCTGTTGGAGCTTGTCGTTTGAGCCATCATCATTGAGCACGGTGGCGAGCTGATCCACCAAGCCGCCTTCCGCGTTACGCCATTGACGCCACTCTTGGCTCAGCCACGCTGGCACCGACCGACCACTGACTGAACTCATGACTTGCTCAGCAAGCACCAAATCTGAAAGTCTCTTGGCGGTCAACACCTCGCTTCGATCGACTTCCTTATCGTCGTCGACCACATCGGAATGGTTCATCAAATTTCGATACGCGAGCGCCAGCGTGACCGTCGCAGTCATCAACGGTTCGGTCGGTTCGCCTTGATCAATGCGATCTTCTTCTGTCGTCAGCTCCTCCCCCAAAGGCGAGTTACTAATCAGGTTACTGAGGGCAACCGACGCATCTTGAGAACTCAATGGCTTAACGGAGGCGTTCGATTTCGCTGACGTCGCTTGGTGAGTAGCCAGTCCGGGTTCATGTTGCGATAACAAATGACGTTGGATCGCGGCGACGTAAACATCTCGAATGATTGAAGACCTTGTTTGGTCGAATAGGTCTTCAGTTGGCCCGGGCAACTCAATCAGTTGACGTAACAAATTCAGATCCGCATCAATCAGCAATCGATTAGCCAGTGTTCCCGTGATAGGCGAAAGCTGTTCCGCTAGTTCGGAAAGCAGGAGATCACTTAGCTCGTCCGCACCATCGGTCGCGAGCTCTTGGAAACGTCGACGCAGCGATGGGTCCTCACAATTCGGGTAACCCTCGATGAGTTCAAGGATCGATTGGCGCAGCGGATCCCGAGCTGTGATGTAATCGCGATTGATGGACTTAAACTGCTCGAAATGAGACGCCGCATCGTTGAAGAACTCAATTGATGGCCGCCGACCGTCAGGCATGAGGGTCATCACGAGCCAAGTCAAAACGGTCGCCAAGATCACTCCGCCGATGGCGACTCGTATCGGGCGGAGGCCACCGGCTTTATCGACGCCGGCGGCAACAGCCAATTCATCAATGAACTGCGTGCACGTCGGATAACGTTGTTTTGGATGAACGCTTAGGGCTCGCCGAAGCACCGGCCGTTCCGCCGCTGGCAAAGCCTCCAGACTAAACGCTTCGTTGATCTTCGATCTCAGAATCGTAGACTTGGATCGATGATCAAACGGCAGTAACCCTGTCCGCAATTCGAAATAGGAAACCGCAAGCGCGTATTGATCGGCTGATTTGCTGTAGCCTGTCCCATCAAGCACTTCCGGTGCGCCGTATGCGGGCGTGACAAACGGATGCTTTGTTTCCAAGATGTCTTCGACGACTTTGTTGACCAAGCCAAAGTCACACACTTGTGCTTCGCCACCGACGATCAAGATATTCTGTGGCTTGATATCGCCATGCATGATGTCATGCTCACGCATCAGCAAATCAATCGCCTTGGCGGCGGCACGGACATAACCGATGGATTCGTCAGCAGACAAGCCGCCGATGGTCGTTCGATCTTTTTCGTCGATGCCTGCCTCGCGTCGTGCCTCGTGCAATCGATCCTGCAACGTGCACTGACCCAGTCCCATCACAATGATCAGTTGTTCCGGCGCGATGCGGACGCGTCCCGATGATGTGGCGGATTGGCTTCCGGTGCTGCCACCCGAGCCCGATGTGGATTCGCCAAATCCTTGCGTGCCGCTGCTGCCCAAACCGCCGGAGGAATCGCCCGAGCGACGCGGCCCGGAATCGCGAAGGCTGCCGGAATCACCAAGGCGACCCGAACGACGCGCCGCTCCCGTGCCACGCGAGATGCGAACCTGGCCCGATTCGCTCAGGCCCCCCGATTCGCGAGCACGTCCCGAATCGCGCGCTGCGTCGCCAGCGTTGGTACGGTTCGGATCGCTGACTTGCTGCGTTTCGAGCGCCGCATCGGACGCTCGACTGTCGTCGGCATCAACTTGGCACGTTTCATCGGCGGCACCGGGTGACGTTTGTGCGGGATCGGGTGGCTGCGTTTCCGTTGGATCAACGGTCGCCCCATCATCAACGGTGACGGCATCGTTCGACTTCAGCGGTGCCGTTTGAAACACATCGATCCCACCTGCGCCCTCGATCCCACCCACGCCTTCAGGCACAGAGACGGAACTTGTCCT
>JBCCJB010000359.1:0-4490 GCA_039028015.1 Planctomycetota bacterium | reverse complement strand
GCGGATTGCATCACCCGCCATGAAAGCAGACAGCATTTCTGTCGATTTGGCGTCAATTTGGGGCCAAACAATCCAAGCATGTCAGACGCAGAGTACGCTTTGACCTCCTCGACGGTCTTGCCCTCCAATTCTTCGATGAGCATTGATGCCGATGCCTGACTGATTACGCAGCCCTCACCGTCAAACCACGCTTCTGCAACACGACCATTGTTGTCTAATTTGAGATCCACTCGGATTTTGTCGCCACACAGCGGGTTATTTCCTTCGTCGCCGTGCGTCGCTGATGCCAGATCCCCACGGTGGTACGGGTCTTCATAGTGATCCAAAACGTGTTCTTCGTAGATGTCCTGCTCACTAGGCATGTTGATGGGGCAATTGCGATCGGGATTCTGTCGAAAATCAAATGCGGTGGGGTGATTAGGCGTCGGTCTGGACATTTAACTCTACGCAACATGTCAAAAAAAGGAGCGATCCCGTGGCATGAAACCTCGATCTCCCCCGAGCGGGGCGGCGCGGTCAGGGGCGTGAAGCTGACGTTTCGGTGGAGCGACACGCTTCGGTAAACTACGTAGGTCTCGTTCTTCGGTCTGATCTAGTCGCCTTATGATTTCTCGCCAAAGCGATGCGATTGATGTTCGAGATTTACGAAAAGCATTTCGAAGCGATGGCGGGCGTCATGTTGCGCTCGATGGAGTGACATTTCAGCTTCGTCGCGGTGAACGATTGGCCTACCTGGGCCCGAATGGTGCTGGCAAAACGACCATGATTCGATGCTTGTGCGGTCGAACCAAACCGGATTCGGGAACGGTCACGCTGCTGGGTCACACGGTTCGGCGCGGAACACCGCGCCCAGAAATCGGGCTGGTGCCGCAAGAGATTGCGGTTTACGCGGATCTCACCACTAAAGAAAATCTGCGTGCTTTGGGACGGTTTCACGGATTGACGGGGCGACGTTTGCGACAGCGTGTGGATTGGGCACTGCAGTGGACGGGTCTCGAAGATCGGAGTGACGATTTGGTGGGCACGTTTTCAGGAGGCATGAAACGACGCGTGAATCTGGCTTGTGGCGTGCTTCATGAACCCAAAGTGTTGCTGCTTGATGAGCCGACCGTCGGCGTGGACCCTCAAAGCCGCCAGCGTATTTTCTCGATGCTAGCTCAACTCAATGCGGGTGGCACATCGATCTTATTGACCACGCATCAATTGGACGAAGCGGAGTCGCAAAGCGATCGGATTGTCATTGTGGATGCGGGTCGCGTCGTTGCATCAGGCACGTTTGACGAATTGTTGCAGCAAACAATTGGTGGCGATCGACGTGTGAAGATCCATTTACGCAATGAGATCCGAGGCGAGGGCAATGAACAACTCGCCACACTGGAGACGCCCGTGGAGGTCACTCCCGGGCAACGCGTGATCGCTGCTCACGTGCCTGAAATTGCGACCGGTTTGCCACGGTTAATCGACGCCGTGACAGCCGCAGGCTACGACGTGCGGGATGTTGACGTTCAATCGCCAACGCTGCATCACGTGTTCTTGCACCTGACTGGCCACGGGTTGCGAGATTAAATCCCAATGATTCTTCAAGTCATTTCGATCCATCTTCGACGTTTGCGACATAACCGGGTGGAGTGGGTGCTGACCTTCGTGGTGCCGATTGCCTTCTTCAGCATCTTTGCCTTGATTTTTTCGCGAGGTGTGGGGTCGACACCTCGTATCAAAGTCGTCTTGGTCAATGATTGCGAGCCCGTCGCAGCATCGACGTTACCGCAGGGTGACGATCTCGAGGGCAACGCGGGCGATCCGTCGTTTTCGCAAGTGATGCAGACGCCGTTTGATCCTTTGCCAGAAAAAGCGGAAAAGATCATGCGGCTTCTGCGAGATGACGAGGGCCTGCGTGTCATGAGAGACGAGAACGTTTCGATGGCTCGTGACGAGGCTGAATCGATGGTTCGCCGTGGTACCGCAACCATCGCGATCGTGTTGTCTCGCGGCGATGATCAGGTCAAAGCCGAGTTGCTCAACGATGCATCAGATCAAGTTGCCAGCCAAGTCGTTGCAGCGCTGTTGACCCGAGCCTTCATTCAATCCGAGATGCCCGCGGCGGAGACGTCGAATTCGCGGCCTGATGCTTCCATGGCTCAGCAACCAAGAGCCATGGGAAAACCCGCGATCGGCGGCAACAACGCTGCGTCTCAGGCCGATGCGGAACCGGCGGCGTTCAATCAATTCGTGGGTCGAATGGCTGGGGGGCCAGCCGCCGCGATGTCGAGTTTGCAGCCGCCCTCGATCGCTGTGGTCAACGTCATGGGTCAGGGGAAATCTAATCCGGTCATTAGCGTTTACGCGGCCGGCATCGCGGTCATGTTCTTGTTGTTTGGCGCGACCAGTGGTGGTGGCGTTCTTTTGGAAGAGCGCGAAAACCAAACACTTGATCGTTTGTTGTCGTCGCAGATGACCATGGATCATCTGTTGTTGGGCAAATGGTTTTACTTGACTTTGCTGGGATGCGTTCAAGTGACGGTGATGTTCATTTGGGCCCAATTGGTTTTTGGACTGGATCTCGTCGCCAGCTTGGACGGCTTTGTGATCATGACAATCGTCACATCCGCCGCTGCGGCATCGTTTGGTTTGTTCTTGGCGACGCTGTGTCACACACGCGGGCAGCTCAATGGGTTGAGCGTCGTGATGGTTTTATCGATGAGCGCTTTGGGCGGTTCGATGGTGCCACGCTACATCATGAGTGAGAAACTTCGTGAGGCTGGTTTGTGGACGTTCAATGCATGGGCGTTAGACGGATACGACAAGGTTTTTTGGCGTGGTTTGCCTCCAAGTGAATTGGGGCCACAGCTCGCAGTCTTGCTCGCTACGGCGTTTGGATTGTTAGTGTTAGCGCGAATCTTGGCACTAAGGTGGGAATTTTCTTGATTTGACCCGTGTGAAGCTAATTCTTTCTGGCGCTGATTTGTCTGATTAGATAAACTTAGGTGACGCGGAGGTGTGAGTTGATAGGGCAATGCTGATGGAGTTTCGACCCTGATCCTTCCGCTGAAGATTAAGGAATCGAACTATGAACGCACCGATCCGCGAGACCGTCAAACCATTTTTTGCTTCCACCGAGCCCGACCAAGCTGCCGTTTCATCCTGGCAGGCGGGTGACTGGGTGGTGTACCGCAAGAGCAAGCGAAGCAAGAATCCCGGGCGTCGAGCGTGGGATATCAAAGCGACTCAGAAGGGCGAGACTTACGCTTACGTCGTCGATAAATTTTGGGTCGTTGAACGGGTCCGGCCAGATGGAACGCTAGTCGTTCGGACTCCGGGCGGCAAGCAAAACACGGTTGATGCCGATGACCCCAATTTAACGAAAGCGGGATGGCTGGCCCGGATTCGGTGGGGTCAGCGCTTCCGTCAGATCGAGCGTGAATTTGCACGGTCGATGTTTGCGTGATGCTTTTTGTTGCGTTCGCATCGAGCACGTCGCCGCTGATTGATCAGACCAATGCGACAAACACGCGAAGATCCCACGACTGATAGCGATATTGCATTTCAATCGGACGACACTGGGTTGGAAACGCCAGGTGCTGGTGTCCGGTCAGGAGCACGCTGGGCAACCCGAGTTTGAGACTGAACCCATCGACTCGACTTTTGGCACCACCAACAGTCATGTTGCCTAGCTCGCCGATCGCATCGACGACTATTTGATCAACCTGCTCGGTTTGATGGTCAATTAGTTTTTCAGTCCAATCGAGTGCAGCAGCCTGATCCAGGCACACGCTGACGGAACCTTGCAGGTCCCCACTCAATCCAACAACGACGGTCATTTGTCGGTCGACCGCGTTATCCAGATCAACCGTCGTCAGTGGCGATCGTAGTGAAGGATCAAGCGTTGTTTTCTGGACGAACTCGACCTCATCTCCGACCATCATGGCAAACGTTTCTCGTAGCGATGCATCGATGGCATCGGTCACGGTGGCTTCCGTCGTATCGCAAAGAGTGCTCACAGGTCTGCTCTGGTAAGTGTTTCGGCGATGGGGAACGTTAGGCCGATTGTGGTTTGGGCAGCACGCGCTCGAGTTTCATCTGGAGCATGTCTTGATCAAATGGCTTGACCAGATAGTCATTCACACCCGCTTGAATTGCCAGCAATACCTGTGACTTCTCCGACTCGGTGGTGATCATCATGATCGGTATTTTGTGACCCTTGCCACGGATGGCTTGGATCAGCTCAAGTCCATTCATGTTGGGCATATTCCAGTCGGTCAAAATGAGATCAAACGCTGAGCCGTCGCCATACTTTTCCAGAGCTTCGACACCGTCGGCTGCTTCGACGACCTCTTCGACCCAAAGGCTATTGAGTCCGCGTGCGATGATCTTTCGCATCACGCCGGAGTCATCAACCAACAATACTTTCATGGCACTTCTTCTTTGTCACGGGTGTCAAAACGGGGGCAGTGATCAGCGTCTGGAAATCAACGTCGTAGGATCAACGTCAT
>JBCCJB010000358.1:0-4498 GCA_039028015.1 Planctomycetota bacterium | reverse complement strand
GGAAATAACTCTCGTCCCGACAACACCGTCGTGGCTTCGCGAGCGTTGGCGGCGTCGAGTTCTCCCTGGATTAATTTGCCCGATAAATCGCGGGCAGCGTACTGAAACGACGGCATAGCTCTGGTGCCTAGATGGCCTCGCCTTTGGTGACCCGCAAAACTTCATCGATGCTGGTGATGCCCGCGACGACCTTGTCCCACGCATCCATTCGCAGCGTTCGCATGCCCTCGGTGACGGCTTGACGTCGGATGTCCCAGCTACTGGCACGATTCTGAGCCATTTCTCGGATCGCCTCGCTGCTTTCGAGTAACTCGTAGATCCCCAGTCTTCCCGAATATCCGACTTGGCGACATTCGCGACAGCCAGCAGCTTGATAAATCGGACGATCGTTCAACGCGTCCCAGGGAAAGTCTTTTGGCGCACCGACCTCTTCGGGCGTGACGGCAACTTTGCAATGAGGACACAGTCGTCGTAGCAGGCGTTGGGCCATGACCGCTTCCACAGTCCCAGCGACCAAAAATGGCTCGACACCCATGTCAACCATCCGCGTGAATGCTCCAGCGGCATCGTTGGTGTGCAGCGTGCTGAAGACAAGGTGCCCGGTTAGTGAAGCCTGAGTGGCATTCTCAGCGGTTTCCAAGTCGCGAATCTCACCGACAAGCACGATGTCGGGATCGTGCCGAAGGATGCTTCGCAGTGACGCGGCAAACGTCAGTCCAATTTTGGAATGCACTTGAATCTGATTGATCCCATCGAGCTGATATTCAACGGGATCTTCCGTCGTGATGATTTTGTTTTCGGGGCTGCGAATTTCCAGCAAACTGCTGTATAGCGTGGTGGTTTTGCCGCTACCCGTCGGACCGGTCACAAGCAGGATGCCGTGTGGCAACCGAATCAAATCACTGAAACGCTCGTAAATCTCCGGTGACATTCCAAGGCCTTGCAGGTCAAATACCATCGACGTTTTGTCGAGCACCCGCATGACCAGGCCTTCGCCGTGAATCATTGGAATCACGGATAACCGAATATCAACTTCGCGGCCGTGGACACGCAGCTTGATGCGTCCGTCCTGCGGCAAACGCTTCTCGGCGATGTTCAATCGGGCCATGATCTTCAAACGGCTAATGATCGCCGCTTGAAACCGGTTGATCTCCGGTGGAACCGGTTGTGCGTGCAAGATGCCGTCGATCCGATAGCGGACCACTAAGCCATCGGATTGCGATTCGATGTGAATGTCGCTGGCCCGAGTTTCAACCGCTTCAATCAAGATCTCATTGACCAAGCGAACGACGGAGGCTTCTTGGGCCATCTCGCTGAGTTCGCTGCCGTCGGTTTCAATTCCTTCGAGCAATTCGACTTCGTCGTCATCGACGGCCGCTATCAAATCGTCGACCGTTTCGCTGCCAACGCCCAAGTGCTTCTTGACCAGTCGTGCGATTTCATTTCGCTCGGCAACAACCGGAATCACGGTCTTGCCGGTCGCCGCTCCAGCCTCATCGAGCGGATACAAATCAAACGGGTCGGGTGTGGCGACCAAAATGGCGCCGTCCTGCCAGCCGATGGGAAACAACGATTGGCGATAGATCAGCTTTTGCGGAAACTTCTCAAGTGCCGACAAATCAACGTCAGCTTGACGGAGATCCACAAACTGAAGTCCCACTTCATCAGCGATTGCCGACAGAGCCGAGCGGGCATCGACAAAACCCATTGAAACGGCCGTATCGATCACGGCCGCCGGATCACCATTGCGACTTTGTTCGAGCTGTTGCGGCGTCAGCAGCCCTCGACGCTGCAGGATATCGCCGGCGTGCATGATCATGGCATTTCCTGGTGAAACGGTAATTCGACATCGTTCAAACCCCGCACACTGGTCGTACGACCGTTGAAATCATCGGCGCGACGTCAAAAACTCGGTCCCCAGCGTAACAGGACGCAGCTGGGTGGGCTCACGCAATCACCAACCACTGCGCTTCCGCGACGCTCTTATCGCGTGCGACGTGCCGGATCGGACTGCGGTGCGTGCGGATAGTGTATTTTCAACACCGGGATGTTGGGTGGAGCCGCGTTGCTGTCCGAGAGCGTATTTGAAGCAACATCCCCGGATGAAGGCGGTCCGTTGTTGTCTGTTGTCATCGGATTGCCCACAGCCATCGGGTTGCCCAGAGCCATCGGATTGCTTAGTGACTGCCAAGCGTAACTGCCGACGCGTGGACGAAAAAACTTTCCCAACGGCCCGGCAAGCAAAGCCGGCAACAAGATCAAATCGCCAATTAACGCTGTGGCCAACATGACCAGCATCAGCGTCCCAAAACGCTGCGTCGGTGTGAAGGTGGATAGGGCAAACACAAATAGACCCAAACCGCCAACAATCGTCGTTTGCGTCATTGCGGGTCCAACACGGCGATACGTTTCGATGACCGCTTCGACCCGCGATTTGCCCTCATCAATGAACTGGCGAAACCAAGTCAAGAAATGAATGGTGTCGTCGACCGCCACGCCCATGGCAACGCTGGCTGTCATCATCGTCCCGATGTCGACGAGAAAACGACCCGTGAAAATTGATTCCAAGTGCCCCATCATTCCAAAAACGACCAGCACCGGGAACAGATTCGGAATCATCGAAATCGCTCCAGCTGTCGCGCCTGATATCCAGTGACGCGGTTGGAAGGCTGCCCAAGAAAGCGATCCCGGATTAAGAAGGACGATCATCACAATGGCGATCAGCACGAACGCCAACATGATCGACTCAACGAGGCTTCCGAGCAGCGTCCGTTGCGCTTTGTAGACCACCGGCACGAGGCCCGTGTAAACGACCTGCGGTGTGTCGGGGCGATCAACCGAGAACAAAGGAATGCGCTTGGGTTCGCCATTGGCTTTTGTTGTCGTGAGGATCGATTTGGTAACCGATTGGGCCAAAACGTCTCGAGAATCAATCCATGACGCCAAAGACTCTGCCGGTCCTTGGTTTCCATCACTTGAATTGGCAATCGCGTCCGGTGATGTGTCCGTCATCAAATCACGCACATCAACCACGACATCAAAGGCCGCAAGAAACTTGTCCCATTGCTCTGAATCGGGCGTGATCTTGGCGTCCGGTGATCTGGGATCAACCCAAATCGGTGATTTGATTCGTTCACCGCCAAGCAATTCATGAAGCGTTGACAGTAGGATCGCACGTTGGTCAATCGATAGGGTCTTTTCGGCGTCTTTGGTCTCTCGACGCACCAAGTCAGCGGTTGCGAGTTCTTCCACCGGCTGCGAACCAAGAATCAGAACGCGTTGTCGACCCGAGATTCCGCCGCTGTCAGAGGCGAGGCGATCCAAAATTGCGGTGCGAATTTGATACGCTTGCATTACCGGTGTCACCGATGTCTTTAAGTCATCGATGAATAGCCCATAGTCCACATCGGATAGCGCACTGACGCGGAGTGACAGCCGCCACAACTCACTACCCACCATGGGACCGCCACGTTCAATCTTGACGTAATCGCTTTGCAGCAATTCGTCACGCGACGTCATCAGTTTCTTCTGAGCGATACTGCGTGCCGAGCTATACCGGTTGGTCGGCTTCGGCATCGGTGCTAAAAACGTGTCCATCGATGAGGCTTGCCCTACGACTTGCATGCCCTCTTCGCCCAACGCACGTGTGACGACGGTGCGAACTCGCCGGATGGTTTCAACGCGTTCGAGCAGCGACAGTTGCACAGGGCTAGAAACCGCCGGCTCGGCATCATCGGTCGATTCGGTAGCTGCGATCCATCGTGGGTCGGCGGTGGCCTGCCATTCCTGTTGGATTTCGGGCGGCATGCGAACCAAGATTTCCATCGGCACAAGCTTGCCGAAGTTGTTCTCCAACCAAGCGTAGTCTTGCAGGATGCGTGCGTCGGCATCAAAGAGCTTCAGCAGCTGAACCGATGTTTTAATCTTGAACAGACCTAGTGAAGCGATCGCAAGAACTGCCAAGCAAGCAACGCTGACCCATGCGTGACGTGCCGTAATCCATTGTCCCACCTGAGCCCACGCGGCTGCGAGACTGCTCGGTGGTGCCGGCGTCGTGGATCGATCTCGATCCGACGGATCAACCTCGTGCTTGGTCGGAATCGTTCCCTTGGAATCGCGAAACCGAGGTGCAAACACCTCGAGCGCTGACGGCAAATACGAGAACAAGACACCAAGCGTCGAAAGAACGCCCAACGCGGCGTACAAACCGAAGTTGCTGATCGGCTTCAGGTTACTGGTAAACAGCGATGCCAATCCGATGGCGGTGGTTAGGGCAGCCAACGCACATGGGAACAGGGCGTGATGCATCGCACGTGTGGCGGCACCATCGCGACCGCGAAGTCGGACTTCGTCTCGGTAGTAATTGATGACATGGATCGACCCAGACAATCCCAGCACGTAAACCAATGACGGCATCGACAACAAAATGGCGTCGACTCGTCCGCCGCTCCAGCCGACGATTGCCATCGCAAGCATCGCTGAAGAGCCACCAACCAGG
>JBCCJB010000357.1:0-4498 GCA_039028015.1 Planctomycetota bacterium | reverse complement strand
GCGGGTGCTCGCATGTTGCCGGCTCCCATGATGAACATCATCAACGGGGGTGAGCACGCCGACAACAGCGTTGACATTCAAGAGTTCATGGTGATGCCGTTGGGTTTTGACCGCTTCAGTGATGCCCTGCGTTGCGGCACGGAAGTTTTCCATCACCTGAAGAAGGTTTTGTCGGGCAAAGGTTACAACACGGCTGTCGGCGATGAGGGCGGATTCGCTCCGGATTTGAAGTCGAATCAAGAAGCGCTCGACGTGATCATGCAGGCGATTGATCAGGCCGGTTACAAAGCGGGCGAGCAAGTTTGGATTGCGTTGGATGCAGCGTCATCAGAGTTCTATGACCGTGACGCGAAGACATACAAGATTGACGGCAAAGCCATTTCAGGTGATGAGATGGTTGACTTCTTGGCTGGATGGTGCGAGCAGTATCCGATCTGCAGTATCGAAGATGGTTGCGACGAAGATGACTGGTCGACCTGGAAGAAGCTCACCGAAAAGATCGGCGACAAAGTTCAGTTGGTTGGCGATGATCTGTTCGTTACCAACGTCGAACGTTTGCAGCGTGGAATCGATGAGGGCATCGCGAACAGCATTCTGATCAAGGTCAACCAAATTGGGACCATGACCGAGACGATCGATGCGATTCAGTTAGCACACCGCAACAATTACACATCCATCTCGAGCCATCGCAGCGGTGAAACCGAGGATTCAACCATCGCCGATCTGGCGGTGGCACTTTCCACCGGTCAAATCAAGACCGGTTCGGCCAGCCGCAGTGATCGAATGGCCAAATATAACCAGTTGCTTCGCATCGAAGAATTGCTTGGCGACACCGCGGTTTACGGTGGACCGGTCTTCGCCGCCAAGTTGTAGGCGAGCGAGTTCCAGTACTTTAGAAGACGAATTCCCATCCACCGTTGAGCAGGAATGCGTCGTCATCGCGGATCGATGTGGTACTGTCCACGCCGTGGACAATCCCTGGCAGGCTGCTGATGTACTGAATCCCGGTGGTTGGGTGGATTTCAACACCTGCAAACTTCACAACGGTCGTCAAGCTGAGCTTGAACTGATAGGCCACGTCGCTAAACGATTCGGTCACGCTGGAATCAGCAAGCACCTGTGCACCCACGCTGGTGAACTGACCTTCGTAGTCGGCCTCAAGGTCATAGATGCCGATCCCCATGTCGATGACAAGATCACGCCCAAAGAATTGACTTAACATCGAGCCGACGATCTCTCCGCCGATGTAGCTGCTTTGTAGCGACTCGCGTCCCTCGTAAGCAATCGCGAGTGGCGTATCGATGTCGAACCGCGTGTTGAAGTCGTTGTCAAAGTTCATGTGACTGAACCCGCAGCCCAACGAGATTGGCCCTAAGCCGTAATCCGAAAGATCAAACTTATCGCGGAGCCCGATGTAGGCGTCGTTGTAGATCGTTCGGCTGCGAACAGATGCCGACAAGGTCTGTCCAGCGTTGGTGTCAATCTGTGCAATGCCTGGGATGGCAAAGATGAAGGACTCCCCTACGGTCCCAAGCCCCGAGAAGCTATCCCCGTCGATGTCAGCACCTGCAAGCGATGCTCGCATCTCCAAGACCGTCCGAGTTGGCTCGAAGTGGTAAAAACCGTGAGCTTGAATCCGACCGCCGATATCGTTCTGGTCAGCGTCCAACTGAATCGCGTTATCCACGTCGCTGTGAACGGCCTGATACTCGGGCAGGAACGCAGTCCACGATCCCCCGGTAATCGCCCATTCAAACTGAGCATGAGCTTGGGATGCGGATTGAACGCTGACTGCAACAGCAGCAATCAGACCAAACAGTTTGGGAAGACTCAAACGCATGGGCGGGACTCAACGTACGAAATCGGGTACGACGGAATGGGAAGGCCAAGTTCCCTGAGTGGTGGGTCTATCGGCCGACTTGAGTCAAAGCAGCCTGCGAATTGTGCACGCTCCCTGTAGATCCCCGGTATCGTCGAACGGTGGGTTCGGCAACGGTGACTTTGTCGTTTGTTGTCAATCGGATGTCTCGAACGATGAATTCACAAAATCCAACTGTGCGAGCGCGACTTCAAAGGTGACCGGTTTTCTCGCGCTACCACAAGTTTGGGTTGATGCGATCGGCTTTCGTCGCGTTTGTGGCTACTTCTCGAAACGCGACCCGAATCGCTGCATCGTGATTGAGGTCGCGTACCTAAAGGATCGCTAATCCGCACAGCTTGCCACGCAGGGTCACGAAACGCCGAAAGTTATGATTATTCGGCTTGTCTGCCGTTTAGGGCTTGATCGGCTTCGTCCGATGTTAGCGGTTAAGAGGCGGTGCCCATGGTGGGGTTGCCTCAGCTGTTTCTCGCACGAAGGCAAGCTTTCGATGGGTGATCGAAAACCATGGCGTCGTAACCTACTGGCAAGCCTGATTGCGAAGGGCACGGCAGCAACGCTTGGGTTGGGCACGTTCGCCAATCTGTATGGCCAGCAACCATGCGTGCCGTGCGATCCTGATGTGGCGCAGTACTACAACGCGACTCCTGCGGATCCTTGTCCACCGGCACCCATGGGCGTTCCGATGGCACCGATGCCGTCATCGCCGGAGTTGCCCACGGAGATGCCCTCAACCAGCGACCAACCGCTTCGTTTTCGAGAATTGCCACAAATTCCGACACCGGGCGACGTCACCGCTCCGACGATTCCGCAGACACCGGCGGCCGATGCGGCAGCGGGAACCGGTGATCCAGCACCGCCCAGTGACGCGATAGCCCCTGCGGCTCCAGCCGCCGAGGCTGCTCCTGCAACGAGCGATTTCGCTGACACATCCGACTTTGATGTTTCGAGCGCCCTGGCCAGCAATTTTGGTTCGGGAACCGCATCGGCGCTAGCACTCGCTGACACGCCCAACATGATTGGTGATTTCTTTGGTAGTGGTGGCACGCTCGTTCGTGTTCCCCTTCCATTTGAGTTTCAAGACGTCAATCCAACGTTGTTGGGTGCCGGTGCCACTCCGCCACTGGGTTTTGACGTGAATAACAATGCGACGATTGATTTGACCACATTTGGGTCCGCTTCGACCGCAACGGGAAGCGTGGTCTACCAGATCAGCGAGCCCCTCGCTCCCACCGATGCGCCGCTACCGGGAGACTTTGGATTTGAGGATGTTGCGTTCATTGGTGGTGAAGCGACTCGTGCCGGCGTCGGACCGGTGGCCTCCACGGACGAGTTCGACTTGATCTATGTGTATGAGACCACGTTGCTCGTACCGGGTGCGTCATCGGCAGCGATTGGTCGTATGAAGTTAGCGGAGAACGTCAGTCCCATTCCTCGAGATCGTGTGTTTGTCAACTACAGCTTTTTTGACAACGTTCCATTCTTGGATGGCATCTCGGTTAATCGATTCACACCCGGTTTCGAGAAAGCGTTTCTGGATGGAATGTTTTCATTTGAGTTTCGAACGCCAATGGCGGTCACAGCCGACAGTGACCTCTTTCAAAACAATCTGAACGTCAACAACATCGAGTTTGGTGATCTGTTCATGTCACTTAAAGCGTTGCTCTATCAAACCGATAATGTCGCGGTTTCCGCCGGATTGTCGTGGACAGCGCCGACGGCGGATGATTTGACGATCAACAGCGGCACGGGGCCGACCAATTCGACGGAATTGATTCGCGTTGAAAATGGTTCGGTGCATTTGCTGCCGTTTATCGGTGGCCTCTATGTGAGCGATAAGAACTTCTTTCAAGGGTTTCTGCAGTTCGACTTTGATGCTGGGGACAGTCCTGTATCATTCAATTTAGATCCGTTCAATACATCGACCGCGTCGACCTTTGCGGATGACTTTAGTGAGACATCGCTGATGTACATTGACTTGCAAGCAGGCCGCTGGCTCTATCGCAACCGCAGTTGTTCAGCGGGCAACGTGACGGGTTTGGCCATCCTTTCGGAATTGCATATCAATCAAACATTAGAGGAATCCAATGCCATTCGCAGTGACAGCCTGCTCAGCAACACCCTGAGTAATTCGTCGTTTCAAGTCGGCGAAGACCTCGACAGCGTGACGGTGGTCAATGCCATCTTCGGCTTGACCATGGAATATCAACGCAATACCACCACCACGGTCGCTTATGGGACGCCCATCGGCAATTCAGCCGATCAGCAATTTGATGGCGAGGTCCGTGTGCTGATTAACCGTTTCTTTTGAGCCGGTAGGTCGCGGGGTTCAGTGTCTGATTTGAATCCTGGGCAAAGCCCTAAATCGGCGATAGCGGCTGTTTGTCTGGTCCCACGATCGACCGGACGGGAAATTGATATCAAAACGAACCAAAACGAGCGAGACACCCTGCTACAATGGGGCACGCGTGATTGGTCCACGTGTCACTGAGTCACACCCGCGTCTTGCTCCCCGCGCCCATTATCGTGCCCAAGGAAAATCCGTCCGCATCGGACGTCCCCCTGGATGAACAGACCGTTCATCTCGTTTTGCAGTGCCGCGATGGCGATCAAGCCGCT
>JBCCJB010000356.1:0-4514 GCA_039028015.1 Planctomycetota bacterium | reverse complement strand
ATCGAAGCCATGACGAACTAGTGCTTCTTCTATCTTTAAATTTAGGGTTCTGAGTCGTAGCCGGGCTTCGCCAGAAGCCGGAATTGATGGAGCATTCCGTGTTCTGGCGAACGACGGCTACCCAAAATTAAAGGTTGACGGAGCACTAGGAAGTTTGTCTTAGGAAATCAACAATGTCGCGCGGTTAAGCTTTAACCAGGCACTCGTTTACCGTCTGCAAGCATGATGTCGTTAGGCTCGCTGATCGAGTAGAGTGCCAAGCCCGGCACGTGATCGCGCATCCGAAAGATCGCCGAATCGTCGATGGAATCGGTGCCCCGACATACTTTTGATCTGGAACTGAAACAAAACGATGCGAATGTTGACGGTGATGGTGTTGCTGCTGATGTCAGGCGCGAACGCTGAGGCGACGCAACGACCCAACATCCTTTTCATCATTGTCGACGACCTTAACGACATGCCACTGCAGCCGGCGGGGAAACCGTTTGTCCCGACGCCCAATTTCGATCGTTTGGCCGCGCGTGGGATTAGCTTTACCAACGCGCACTGCAACGACCCGATTTGCGCGCCCTCACGATCAAGCATGCTGACGGGGCTCTACCCGCAAACGTCCAGTCTCTACTGGTTTGAAGACTACCGACGCAATGCGGTGCTTCGCCGCTCCGTCACGTTGACCGAACACCTCGCCACCAACGGCTACGACGTTTATTCGGTCGGCAAAATCTATCACGGCAACCAAGACCCCAAAGGCTTCTTTGCTGGCCGAGGGCCCGGTGGAAACATTGGACCATGGCCTTGGGATGGTCGACGACAGACCCAGCGAGGATTCCTGCCGCATCCACAACAATTGTATTTCTTCGCTGATGATGCTGACCCCGACATGGACTACCAGTGGGAGCACACATTCGGCCCGTTGACGATGGTTCCCGACTATCCGGCCGATCCAGCCAGTGGTGTTCCCGGGTATCAGGGTTGGCGACTCTCGGGGAAACCATGGCGGTACGTCACCGACGAAGACCGCGACGCGATGCCCGATGAAACCAATGCGGCTTGGGCAGCTAAGGTCCTCAATGAGCACCACGATAAACCGTTTGTGCTGTTCACGGGTTTCAGCCGAACGCACACGCCGCTTTACGCTCCCAAGAAGTATTTCGATTTGTTTCCGCTGGATCAAATCGAAGTCCCCGAGTGCTATCACGAAGACGATCTTGAAGACTGCGCGCCCAGCCTGGCCAATACGAGCCTGTACGCGTTTCGTCGGTATCAGATGCTCTTCCATCACGAAGATCATCCGGACCTCTACAAACAATGGCTGCAGGCATACATGGCGTGCGTTGCCTTCATCGACGATCAAGTCGGCGCGGTGCTTGATGCGCTCGAGGCAAGTCCGCATGCCGATGACACCCTCGTCATTTTAACGAGCGATCACGGATTTCATGTTGGCGGCAAGCATGCGATCTATAAGCAAACGCTGTGGGATAGCGGAACTCGGATCCCGTTCATCGTTGCGGGGCTCGATGGCATGCCACGTGGGGCAACCTGCCAGCAACCCATCTCGCTGATTGATGTCTATCCGACACTCATTGATCTTTGTGGTTTACCCGAAAACCCGCACCAAGGTCGATCCAACTACGCGCTTGATGGACACAGCATTAGGCAACTGCTGAAAGATCCTGAAGTCAATTGGTCCGGTCCCGACGTTGCCATCACGGCGCTCCCAGGCAAAGACCACAGTCAACATCAACAACACGTTGGCACGCTGTATCCTCATTTCTCAGTACGATCAGTCGACTTTCGCTACAGCCTGACATCCGATGGCCAAGAGGAGCTGTATCGTTATTCATCCGACCCTTATGAGTTCCAGAATCTTGCAGGGGAACCTGATTTTGCGGAGGTCAAAGCTAATTTGCGCGCCCAGTTGATCTCACTTCGTGACGGAGATTCATGGCAACCATTCGAGTCCCTTCCAGAAGACGACCTGGTCGCGTTTGAGCTGATCGCTGAGACGAAGGGAGAGTCTGTCCTTCGATTGGGATCGATCGTGGTCGCTCAAACGGACTCACCGCAATGGGAACCGATTCGTGTCCGCGTCGCAGGCAAACGATCGCAAGTGTGGCTGGATCATCGCGTTCACTCCGATCAGCTTTTCGAGACGGAATTCAAAGCAGGTCTTCTGAAATGCGACGGGACCTTGCGAAACATTCGGCTGCGAGATTTGCATCGTTGGCAATAGCTTTCATGGCAGCCACTCGACCAATTGAACCTGTGATTCGTTTTTGTGCCGTCATCTCGCGTTATGAGGCGGCTCGCGATTGGGCCCTGCGCCGCATCGAATCTCATTGGGGACCCATTGGACTGCGCGGTAAACCCACCCCGTTTGTCGCCGGCGGTTTTTATGACGCAACGATGGGTGACGGGCTGATCAAACAGCTCGTTGCCATCAAGGACGTGTCCGATCCAGCTGGGCTGGCCGATTGGAAATGCGAAACCAATCAATGGGAACTGGACTACGCCCAAAGCAGCGCGCACGACGAAGCGCGACCGCTTAATTTGGATCCCGGCTACATCACCCAGGCCAAATTGGTTCTGGCCACGACCAAAGACCGCGACCACCGGCTGTACCTGCGTCATGGGATGTTTGCCGAAGTCACGCTCAATTACGTTGGCAAAAAATGGATCCATCATCGATGGACTTATCCCGATTACCGCACGCCTGAGGTGGCCGAATTCACCCAGTCCTGCCGCGATCAGGTGCGACAGCACCTAATTGCAACCGGCGGATTTCGCAATGTTTGACGTGTTGGTGAAAACCAGGGCGCATGCTGGCGGTCCCTTGTGATTTTGGCCGCGTCGCAGGGCCAGACGAGACCGATGGGTCGAGCGCATTTTGATGGCCGTTTCGCCCGTAAGCCGCGTTGCACCGATGCTGAACCAATCGTTCCGCGGTTGCGTAGCACGCCGCCGAACCTAACATCACGCATCACCACTTGTTGTCCACTTTGACGCCGCCTGCTCATGATTGCTGGAATGATTCCTGAAACCTTCGCCACGATGTTACCGCTGGCGCAGGTGGGGAAGTGGCTGCCCGTGTTCTTGACGCCCATCTGGGTGTTGTCGATCGGTTTGGCCATCGGGGCGATTGCCGTGCTGGTGGTCTACGCGATTTTGAGCGTATTGTCATGGATCCCAGGTTTGGGAACGCTCGCTGATTCGTCGCGACGCGGCTTGATCGCATCACTGATCGCGGGCGGGGTTTTCGCCGCCGCGCTGTGCGGAATCTACGTGCCACAAAGCGATGCCCATGGACAGCTTTTGATTCTCCCGCTAATCACCATCGGGTCGATTCTTGGCTTTGGCCTGGTTTATGGCATGTGGCAGCGGACACGAGCGGAGTATGTGGCGATGCTGAGCGAGGGTGTGATCCCTTACATCCTCGCGACGCTGGGCGTCTTCGCTGTCATCGGATTAGCGTCAACACCGTTGATCAACCAACCAACGAAGATCCTGGCGCAGCTTCCAGCGGTCAATATTCTCAGTGATGGCACCAGCGTCGAGGTCGCAACGATTGAGCCATCACTTGATGGGCCCGAGTTTCGCCCAGCGGGAATTGATTACGATTTCCGCAGCGTGGCCGAATTGAGAATCGAAAGCGACAAGCGAGTTTTCTTAGCCGATGGTGATGACCCCGCCGCGTTCAGTCAGGCACCTTTGGAACTCAATCCGGGCAGCAGCGAAGCGATCCGTTATCGCTATGAAGATCGCGAGGAAGCACCCATCCCCGTCGATCCAACGCGGCTGCATATCTACAACCAAGAGATTGATCCCGCACGCGTCACGTTCACGTTCAAAAACTCACCGGAGATTCCGGAAGTGGCATCGATTGTGTATGTCGCGGCGATGTTTTTTCTTGCCTGCACCGCATTCATCGCGATGCGGCAAGCGGCACCACGTGTGTGGGCATTGGCATTATCGACCGCCAAAAACGAAATGGCACAGCCGCTTTATCTGTTGCTGCTGGCAATTGGAATCTTTGGCGTGCTGCTGTTTGGGATCTTTCCGTTTAACACGTTTGGCGACGACATTCGTTTGCTGAAGGACAGCGGCGTGACGTTGGTGATGGTTCTGGGCATGTTGCTGGCGGTGTGGAGCGCGGGCACATCGGTCAGCGACGAAATTGAAGGCCGCACAGCCCTGACTGTTTTGTCAAAACCCGTCAGCCGAAGGTCGTTCATTGCGGGTAAGTACACCGGCATCATGCTGTCGGTGCTGGTACTGTTTGTCATCATCTCCGCCGTCCTGTTGGTGGTGCTGGCCTATAAGCCGATCTATGACGCACGAGAAACGAGTCAAGCAACTCCGCAGTGGCAAGTTGGCCACGAAGAACTGATGACGACGCTGCCGATCCTCGGTCTATACTTCATGGAAACGATGGTGATCGGCGGCATCGCGGTGGCCCTGGCAACGCGTTTGCCGCTGTTGGCCAACTTCATCACGTGTTTTTCGATCTATGTGGT
>JBCCJB010000355.1:0-4532 GCA_039028015.1 Planctomycetota bacterium | reverse complement strand
GGTGTCGAGGTTCGTTACGTCGAACTTGGTGCCCCCCACTGCCTTTTCACACACGCCGGAAGCCGCGACCGCCAGGCACAGCCCGGTCACGCCGGCGTCGCAGAAGGCACCCCTTGTTCGTCGTGCCGTCGTTCTCGCTCTATTTGTTTGATGGCCCCCGAACACCATCGGCTGGCACGATGCAGGATCTGCCGTCGTCGGCCTACGGTGGCTATCTCGATTTTGGTTGGCAAAGCGATCCCAACCGTATTCTTGGAGCGGAGTTCGGTGTGCGTGTTGGAGCCTTCACTGATTTTGACACCTTCAACGACGACAGCATTCGCATTCAGGGCAAGGGTTTGTTAGCCCTCCGTTTGACACCTGCGACAACGCTCAAGGGCGGCATTTACTATCTGGACCGACACGGGATCGCGTTGCTACCCGCGGGCGGATTGCTTTGGCAGCCCAACCCGTTCACTCGGGCCGACATCTTCTTTCCCGAACCCAAGCTAGCACGCTATTGGCGAACCATCGGCACGCAAGATGTGTGGTGGTACCTATCCGGTGAGTTCGGCGGTGATTCTTGGACCGTGACACGTCCCAGCCAAGGAGGCATCGAGGAACGAGTCGATCTCAACCAAATCAATGTGATGCTGGGTTGGGAATGGGGGCGCAGCGACCTGATTCGACGCGGTCAACGCACCGCGTTCTTTGAGATTGGCTACGTCTTTGATCGTGAAATCGACTATGAAATCACGACCGACGATTTTGATCCGGACGACGCGTTCTTAGTACGAGCGGGCATCGGATACTGACGCCAAATGTGACACGGTGCCGGCCGCTAGGCCGCGTTGCGACGGCTCGGTGACGATTGATTCGGCGATCCCGATTTGGTGGTCAGCATCAAGTGACGGATGCGGGTCAGTGCATTGGCCATCGCAACGCCATCGCGAAATCGCCGACTCGGTTTGGGGTCGATCGATTTGCGAATCCAGTCGACAAACTCGCGATTCAGACCGCGACGCAATCGAGCATACCCTGGTAACGGTGGCTCAAACGGATACTCGGGTAACTCACCCGCAAACATGCGATAGATGACCAATCCCAGCGAAAACACATCACTGCGGTAACTCGGTTTGCCCATCGCTTGTTCGGGAGCGATGTAGCCCAACGTTCCCGATGCTGACATGTCATGCCGACCACGTTCGATCCGTGCCAGGCCAAAGTCAGTCAAACGAATGACGTTATCGGGAAACAAAATGAAGTTATCTGGCTTGATGTCTCGGTGCAACACTTTGTTTTCATGCGCGTAGCCAACCGCGGCTGCCATTTGACGCACAAACTCAACGCTGGTGGCACGAGACAGTCGCCTGGTAAGCCGATCGGCCAAGGTTTCCTGACCGAGCGGAAAGACCATGACAAAGGTTTCGCCGATGAAACGAGCATCCTTGAGCGCCAACACCGATTCATGCTGCAAGCCCGCCATGATGCGGACCTCGCGTCGCATGTCTTCAATGGTTTGAAAATGATCCGAATCGCCAAAATCAGGAATCTTCAGTGCCACGTGACGATCTTCGATGGTGTCTTGAGCGGCAAAAACAGTTGCAAACCCGCCTTGGCCAAGCCGTTTGACCAAGCGGTACTTGTCCAAACGCATTCCAACTTTCAATCCGGCGACACCGCCGCGCGACGATCGATCTGAAGGTCGCATCACAAGTTTTAGATTTGCCGTCACTGGCATTATTCCCGTTGCTATCCTGGCTAACGATTTGCGGAGTGGCTGCCTCTTTCACTCCGAGCCGCTGAAAACGTCGACTTAGTTCACCGCTTGCTGCACAGTCATTCGGTCAGCACGTTTGGCGGGATCAACTCTTGTTTCCAGTTCCATCTTGACCGCCCATCGTCCTTCGGCGTCGGCTGCAATGATCCAGTGCGGCATGACGCAGACACTTTGATGGACCAATTCAAACCCGCCCTCACTTTGACTAACAGTTTCAATCGGAAATGCCCAGATTCCCGATGGTCGATCAATTGAAAGTGCGACGTCCAAGCCCAACCATTGATCCGCCAACTGCAAACCGTGGACATCACTCTGGTCCAATCGCTCGCCCAAATGTCCCAGACGATGACCATGGACGTTGCTAAAGAAGCGGTCTTCAGCACCACCCGGCATGCCTGCGAAATTCAATTCGATGGCAAAATGAAGCGGCCGACCTGGGGGCAAATCTTCCAATAAGTAAGCAACCGAAAGCGTGCTCGAACCTGCCGACAGCGTGACCGCTTTGGTCAATGTGATCGGAATTCCCCAAGCGTTGCCCATCCGGCTCATATGCACCTGGACCCGATCGCCGCCGCGTCGCAATTTTGTCTGATAAGGCAAATCGACAAAATCACCTCGCTCCATCGACTCACCCGCCGCGACCGATTCGAGCGTGGCCTCATTATCAAAGAAATGGTCCATCAAACTCTTACGAGCAAACGCGTCATATTGAACCCGCTGGTCGAGGTCCTTTTGCTTGAACACGACTCGGTCGTGGATGCTGGCAACGTCATCGGCATCAACGGAAGGTCCCGCTAGCACTTTACGATGGTAGGCTTCCGGGCGTCGCGTCAGCGTTGCCAACAGATTGTGATTAAGGTCGCGTACATCCCACTCGTAAAGTCGCCCACCGGACGCGGGATCGATCCAGGCCACTAGATTTTCGTTTGCCAAACGAATCTCTTGGTTGCCGTCAAAGTTGTAATCGCCGGTGGAGGCCGTTACGGCATCGATCGTGCCATCGAGCTGCTGCAGCTTGGACTCAGCCTGGATGAGTTCAGCAAAAATCGCGTTCCGCAAATGCGGCAAATAGATACCACCAAATGCGCCATGCCAGTACGGACAATTGCACTGGCCGCGATAAAGGTGGTCTCGAACATCCGCCAGGATGGTGTCATCCATCCCATCCGTTTCCGCTGCCGCGAGACGGTCAGAGACGTACATCATGCGAGCGTACATCTCGTTGGTTTCTTCGTACTTGGTTTTGAAGTTTCGCCAAAACCCACCACGGACAAATGGCTGCAGCGCCGTCCAGTGTGCATCGTCATGCAGCGTATGCGTGAGATCCTCCAGTGTTTCCTGTTGTTCGGTCGGAAGGGCCCATTGCGTCATTTCACGATAGCTCGCATCGGGAAGATAGGCTTTTCCCAGTGGCCGTGTTCGCTCGGTGGCCTCGGCCAACGTGACCGCGTGCAGCCAATGCGACTCGCTGGTCAAAGCCTCAAAGAATGCGTGCAACCAACCGTCGTCGTACACGTGCGTTTTGGTGTCGGGCCAGGTCCCGAACTTCTCCCCATCGTCACCAAATGTGATCACTGAGCCGGGTCGTCGATGAGCCAGTTCACGCAGGTAATCAATGGTCTCATCAACGGGACGAAACGGAATGGTGTATCGCAAGTGCTCGCTGCCTGGAAATACTCGTAGCAACTTCCCTTGGTCCTCGACGATGTAATCGCCCAGAAGCTCGTCGCTACTCAGACCCGCACCACGAAAATGAAAGTCATCCAAAACCGTGTAACGAATACCGGCGGAGGCCACATCATGGGTCAGTGTGGATTCCCAAACCCGCTCGGGCATCCACATTCCTGAAGGCCTGATGCCAAATCGACTCTCCAGCCAATCGCCGTATGCTTGAATCTGCCCCACGCGATCCCGCGACGGCAACATCGTGAGGATCGGTTCGTATTTGGGACCGCCAATAATTTCAACGCGGCCAGATTCCACCAACATGCCGACCCGATCCAGATAATCCGGATGATTTTCGGCCAACCAAAGCATGAGCGGCCCAGACGTGTGCAGCGACAAATGCACCGACTCGAATGGTTCAAAGACATTCAGAAACGGCAGATAACTATCACGGTAAGCCTGTTCAAAAACGTCCGCGAAATTGCCAATCGGTTGGTGATTGTGCAGGACAAGACATAGGTGCGTGTGAGGTTGCATAGCGATGATGTTCGGTCGGTTGCCAATCAGTTCGCGGCGGCTGGAGCGAGTGCGATGTCAACAAAAGAGCAAACATCGCAAGCCAGCAGTCGGCGAGGCGTCGTCGCAGTGTAGGGCTTTTGGGCGACGCACCAAATAATCCGCCGACACGGTTTGCACCGAACGAACGGATTTTCAGAGTCGTGCCGTTATAATCGTTATCGACGATGGGACGAATAAAGTTGAATGGCGTTTCAGTTTGGAAAAGTTGATTTCAAGTTGCCAAGATTGACATCCTCGTGGCGAATACACGTCAAACCGTTCCACTTCTCCCGCGACCGGTCCGCATGAGCGCAACGCTACTCGACGAACCAACGCTAAGCGATGCGATCCCCACCGCGACACTTGTCACATCGGGGCAAACGCCACCGCGGCGCCCAAGGCACTTCGCACGCGTCGCGTGGCAAGTCGCCACCAAGACGATTTGGACCGTATTTTGCTTTGTCAGCCTGGTGGGTTTGTTGGCGGTGATCACGGCAATCCCTTTCCTTCAAATCGCGTCGCTCGGATATCTTCTCACCGTCGCTGGACG
>JBCCJB010000354.1:0-4574 GCA_039028015.1 Planctomycetota bacterium | reverse complement strand
GCCGCTACCGCGTCCGACCTCCCCGGAGGGGAGGTAAATTGCGTTGCACGAACCTTTTGTATTCAACAATGCCCAGAGGGAGAGTGATACCGGAAAGCCACCTCCACTAAATTCGACCTTGTAACTCAAAACGCAATCTCTTCTCGATCTTCCTCGTCCGCGCTGACGTTGGCGTTGACCAGGTGAGCCAATTGTTGTTTGTGTTCGATACGCTGCGCCAGGCTGGCGATGCTGGGGGCGTCGAAGAGATCGATCACGGTCAATTCAACGTCAAAGGTCTCCATCACGCCCGAAACCAGTTTTGTTGCTAGCAGCGAATGTCCGCCGAGGTCAAAGAAATTGTCGCCCGTGCCGATCTCTTCGAGCTCGAGCGCTTTAGTAAACATCGGAGCAAGTATTTTCTCGGTCTCGGTACGCGGAGCCGTTTTCTCACGAGCGGATGTCTCCGGTGCAGGCAGTGCGGATTCGTCAAGCTTCCCGTTTTCGGTCATCGGTAAAATGTCGATCCATACCAAAGCCGATGGCAGCATGAACTTCGGTAGCTTCTCAGCCAAAAATGCTCGAATGTCGCTCGCCGAATCGTGGTCGTCTTGATTGGGAACCGCGTAGGCCACCAGTTGCTTTTCACCGGCGGGTGTCTCGCGGACGCGAGCCAAGCCGGCGCGGACATGCGGATGCTGTTCGAGCACTCGTTCGACTTCCGGCAGTTCGATTCGGAAACCGCGGATCTTGGTTTGTTGATCGATGCGACCAAGAATGCGAATCCGCCCATCGGGCAGATAGCACGCCAAGTCACCCGTCTTGTAAAGCACCGATTCGCTATACGGCCGATCTTTCACGGGTGGAAATGGATTTGGGATGAATCGTTCCGCGGTCAATTTGGGCTGATGGTGATAGCCACGCGCGATCCCGACGCCACCGATGTGCAATTCTCCCACCGCACCGATCGGGGATAGTTCCAGTTGTTCGTCCAGGACATAAAGCTGTTTGTTCGCACTGGGACGAACGGTGGGCTCGGCCGGGTGATCGCCTCCGCACTGCACCATGCTGGCGTTGACCGTAGTCTCGGTCGGTCCGTATGCGTTGATGAAGCGTCGACCGGCACTCCAGGTTTCTACCAGTTCTTTCGATGGCGCTTCACCACCGACCAACACCATCCGAAGCGATGGAAAGTCATGCTTTGGCATCGCCGTCAGCGCCGATGGCGTCAACGTGATGTGCGTGACTTCGTTGCGAATCAGAAGGTCACGCAGCGGGGCGCCCGGCACCATGACTTCCGCAGGCGCCATCAACAATTTGGCCCCGGCCGCAAGCGTCATCACAAACTCGGGTACCGAGCCGTCAAAGTTGAATGAGAAAAACTGCAACACGCAGTCGCCGGTGCGAATATCACAAACACGAATCTTGTCTTCGGTCAAATTGACCAGCCCGCGATGCGGCACCAAAACACTTTTCGGCTTTCCAGCCGATCCCGATGTGTAAATCAGATACGCGAGATTGTCGGGATGCAATTTGACCGCTGGGTCGGCTGTCGGTTGGGGACTTAGATCAACGCGATCGAGGTCGATTCGTGTGATGCCATCAGTGAACTCATCCGGCAGGGTTGCACTTTCGGTTAGGACGGCTGTTGCACCGGAGTCCTCCAGCAAGAACTGCAATCGCTCCGTTGGATAAGTACGATCCAGCGGCAGGTAAGCGGCTCCCGCTTTCCAAATCGCCAGCATCGCGACAACCATCTCGGTGGAACGATCCAGGTTGATCGCTACCACATTTTCAGGACCGACTCCGAGTTCGATCAGGTGATGAGCCAGCTGATTCGCTCGCTCGTTCAACTCTTGATAGGAAAGCGATGTCTGTTTTTCAGGCTGCCCATCGCAGGGGTCAAATAGGACGGCCGTGGCATCAGGCGAACGCTGCACCTGCGCTTCGAACAATTCGTGATAGCAACGCTGATCGGCGAAGGGAACGTCGTGCTGATTCCACCGGAGCAAGCAATCATTTCGCTCGGAATCGGTTAGCAGTGAAAGGTCGGCGATTCGCTGAGTCGGCTGATCCACAATCGACCCCAGCAAATTGACAAAATGCGACGTCATCCGGCGAATCGTTTCGCGAGAAAACAGGTCGCTGTTGTATTCAAATCCGCCGACGATACCGTCTCGCGTCTCGTACATGTCGACCGACAAATCCAATTTGGCCGTGATCAATGTTTGAGGCAGACGCCGCAGTTTGATTCCCGGCAGGTCGATTTCGTTCTCCGGTGCATTCTCAAGTCGGAATTTGACTTGAAAGAGCGGACTCAGGCTCATGTCGCGGTCAGGCTGCAGCGTTTCGACCAGTTTTTCGAAAGGCAGATCCTGATGCTGGTATGCCTCGAGAGCCGAGTCCCGAACTTTCGCCAACACGTCGACAAACGATTCTTCGGGATCGACCTGCGTTCGGATCACGAGCGTGTTCACAAATAGCCCAATCAAGCCTTCGACTTCACGCCGATGACGATTGGCAATCGGCGTTCCCACCAACAAGTCGCTCTGGCCGGTGTAACGTTGCAGTAGAAGCTTGAGCGCGGCCAACAACGTCATGAACAGACTGGCCGAGTTTTCGCGGCTGAGCTGATTCAGTTTTTCAGCGACCGAATTTGGAACCGTAAAGTTTTCGACCTCGCCGGCAAACGTTTGGACTCGCTTACGAGGAAAATCGGCGGGCAGTTGCAGTGTTGGTAGTTCGCCAGCGAGCTCGCTTTTCCAAAAATCCAATTGTTGCCCGAGCGCTTCGCCTTGTAGCCATTCTCGTTGCCAAATTGAAAAGTCGGCGTACTGGATCGGTAATTCAGGTAGTTCGGTCGACGTGCCGAGCAGGCCGGATCGGTAATGCAACGACAATTCATGTAGTAGGACGTCGATGGACCAGGCGTCGGAAATGACATGGTGCATCGTGAACAACACGATGAAGCGTTCGTCTTCGACTCGATAAACGGCAACGCGCAGCAGTGCCCCATCGGAAAGATTGAACGCTGTCGATGCATCGGCCATCGCCGCGGCCATCACTCGTGACTCGGCATCCGCCTCGCCGCGCAAGTCGGCCTCGATGATTTCGATCGGGCGTGAATCGGCAATTTGTTGGGACGGCTCGCCGTCAGTCGAGGGAAAGTTGGTCCTGAGAATCTCGTGCCGGGCGACGATCTCGTTGATCGCGTTGCGAAAGGCTTTGATATCGAGCAGCCCGGTGACTTCGATCGCACAGGGTATGTTGTAGACGCCCGAATCCGGCTGCATCTGTTGCAAGAACCACAACCGCTGCTGCGCGAAAGAGAGCGGAATGTTGTTTGGTCTTGGCGACGTGGCCGTAATGGTTTGACGGTCGGAATCGCTCGATGTCGATTTCAGAAATTCAATGATCTCTGGCTTGCGCTGGGCCAACGTCGGCTGAACACCCGCGATGACGTCGGCCGGCCCGGTGCATTTGAGAGCTTCACCATTTGCTGTGATTCTCACACCCTTGCGGAAAAGGTCCGCGAGGAGATCCTCGATCGATTCGGCCGCCATTGAATGGGCACTTTAAAGTTGAAAGATTTCATTTCGGGCCCGCGAATCAGACGGCCATCTATGATGCTCTGAAGGCTGCAAAAGACGCAGCGACGCGGCTTGTTGAGAGCAATTCTCAACTAAATTAGTATGCTTTCGAGGGACTGTATTTGCAAGGTGCCACACTTCATCGATGACGTCTGAACTCACCGCCAACACCATCGAACGCATCCTGGAGTGGCGTGCCCACAATCAGCCTGACCGAGAAGCGATAAGGGTTGAGATATCGCCAACTGCAGCGGCTTGGGGTAATCGATACGGACATATTCAGTACAGAGACCTGCATCAACGTTCTAAACAAATTGCAATGCGGTTGATGCAGAATCTGCGATCGGATGTGACGGAATTGTCGCCGCGGGTCATGATCGCCCAATCGCCTGGGATTGAGTTCGTTGCGTCGTTCTTTGGTTGCCTTTACGCGGGCGCGATCGCGGTGCCGGTGCAGCCGCCAAGAGGTATTGCCGACGGCGGAGAACTACTGGATCAACGATGGCCGAACATCATCGGCAATTGCCAGCCAAGCGTTGTGCTAACGAGCAGCGATTTGTTCGACGCGGTGCGGCTGGCAACGCCGTCGGCGATTCAAGTCATCGCAACCGACGATAACGAAAGCTTTGATGACGCAACCGATTGCGTGATTGCTGATCGTCAGATGTCTGACATCGCGTTCTTGCAATACACATCGGGATCAACGGGAAACGCAAAAGGTGTCCAGGTCACCTTTGGCAATCTGCGTCACAACCTGGAACAGATTCGTGATCGATTTGAAATGACACCAGAGAGTCGCGGTGTCATTTGGCTGCCTCATTACCACGACATGGGATTGATCGGCGGCATCTTGGCTCCGATCGCAACCGGCTTTCCCGTTCTGTTGATGTCGCCGAGCAGTCTTGTTCGCAAACCGTTTCGATGGCTCGAAGCGATCAGCGAGTACGGTGGAACAATTAGCGGCGGTCCCAATTTCGCTTACGATCTGGCGACGCGAAATATCTC
>JBCCJB010000353.1:0-4581 GCA_039028015.1 Planctomycetota bacterium | reverse complement strand
GTAAGTTCATCATCTTCGCCGCGAAACTATTGATCATCGTGCCGTTGTCACGAAAGTGTTTTCCCAATGTCTGATCAGAGCCAGTCGCTTAGCGAATTGCTGAACGAATTGAGATCGTTGGGGGTGCGATTGCGGGTCGAGGGCGATGGGCTCCGCTGCGACGCTCCCGTGGGTGTCATCGACAAGGTCCTCGGAAATCGCATTCGTGAACACAAACGGCAAATCATTTCGTTATTGCGATCAAGACCGAACGCGGAATCATCAATTGACGATGACCTGAAGCTTCGCGAGAGCATTCGGCCCGCGTGTAATTCTGGTGAACGTCGGTCGAATGCCATCTTTCTGACCGGTGCGACTGGGTTTCTTGGACGATATCTGTTGTCTGAGTTGCTCCGGCAAACCGATGCGGTCGTTTACTGCTTGGTGCGAAATCAAGAAGGTGCACCAACCGGCGAGACCCGCTCCACGAGATTGCGTTCAGCCAGCATTGATGCGGGAGCGGATCCCTCGCAGTTTGATTCGCGTGTGATTGAAGTGCCGGGTGACCTGTCCCGTCCAAATCTGGGCATCGCATCAAAAACACAAGAGGAGCTGGTTCGTGAGGTTGTGTGTGTTCTGCATAATGGAGCAACCGTGCATCACGGCATGCCGTATCGTTCGTTGAAGCGGGCCAACGTGGACGGCACGGAGGAGTCGATTGAGCTTGCGTGTCGTGCAGACGCGTCGTTTCACTACGTGTCAACGATCAGCGTTTTTCCACCGACACCGCCATCGGGCCGTTCGATGTTTTATGAGTCGGATTCGCTCGACGAGTTTCCGGCGCCTCAAGGTGGCTACAACCTTTCGAAGTGGGTCGGCGAACACTTGGTCACCGAGGCGTCCGCTCGCGGATTGCCAGCCGCGATTTATCGGCCAGGACCAATCTCGGGCGACAGTCGAACAGGTCAATTCAACGGTCAGGATTTTCTTTGCCGGTTGATGCAAGGTTACATCCAATCCGGAATCGCACCCGTCGGTGAAATGACACTGGATCTGTTGCCCGTCGATTATGTCGCGCAAGTCATTGTGTATCTCGCCAAACAATTTGACCTGCCGGGCACGCGTGCGCAAAGTCTCCGGCGCTTTCATTTGTTGCATCCACAGCCTGCGCCGTCTGACATGCTTTTTGATGCTTGCGGCCGGGCGGGATTTAGCATTGATCGAGTGCCCTACGATCAGTGGTTCAAACACCTGATGAACGTTGCGGCAACGGCCGACGAGACTCATCCACTGTATCCACTCGCGTCCTTGTTCTCATCACGACGAACGACAACAAACGATGTGCCAGCCGAGACAATACCTTTCGACATGTCGTGCACGCGGGACGCATTGGAAGCGGCACAGTTCTCTCCCCCAGCACTCGACGCCGATCTGTTTGATCGATACCTAGCGAAGCTGACTGAGTCCGGGCTGCTCGATTCGTCTCGATCGTCCAGGGAATCACGGATGGTCGAGCACCCATCCGCGATGCTTGCTGAATCGAGGAGTGGCGGTCCATGACAACCGAGAGCATCAGCACAAAGCCGGCCATGTTCGAAGTCTATGATGACTGGGCTGATCTGTACGATCGAACGGTTGGATCGGATTACGGTCGTGGCCAGTTCGATTTTCTCAAGCGTGTACTGCTTCCGCATCTTCCCGTGCGAGCAAGGATTTTGGATCTTTGTTGCGGAACCGGGCAGTTGTTTCGTCCATTGATCGATCTGGGTTATCGCGTCACTGGATTGGACTCATCGGCAGAAATGCTAGCGCGTGCAAGTCAGAACGCGCCGGAGGCTGAGTGTGTTCACGATGACGCGAGAACGTTCTGCCGGCCGAATCACTTCGACGCCGCGATCTCGACCAGCGCGTCCCTGAATCACATCCCAACCATCGACGACTTGCAGCAGATTTTCAGAAGCATTGCCGTTTCGCTGGCGGACAATGGCATGTTTGTCTTTGATCTCAATCATCCGGCACAGTTGACGAAGTGGTGGCGGGGCGAGGCTTGCGAAGGCGACATCGATGACGGCTGGGCATGGATGATCACGCCCTATTACGACGCCGATGTTCGCCAAGGCAAGTTTCGATTGACGGTTTTTCAATCTGCCAAGGATCGCGATACGCCACGCCGATCGATATCCATATTCAAGCGTCCTGTTTATGCCTGCCTTCGCCGCGATCGCTTCGTCGGGTTGCGACTAAAAGCACTGCAGTCTTTTGAACGATTCGAGCCAACCTGGAAACGCACGGAAGTTGACTTTCCAATCTTTGGTCACGATTTGACAGACGTCCGCGATGCCTTGATCCAGGCGGGTTTTTCAGACGTCAACACTGAAACGATTGGTGGTGGTCAGGAAATCGACGCCAACCATTCGGCCCATTTCATCTGTCGAAAGGGCGATCGATGAGCAGCACGGCAACGCCCATCGATCGGGCTTGTGAAGAGGCAACGCATAGCTCGCAAGATCCGCTGGGTGAGATGAACCGTGAGATCTTTGTCCGCGATTATCTTACCCGAACGGCTGGGTCACGTGAGTCAAAGATTCGCAACGCGGATCATCACGTTGACAAAAGTTCGATTGTTTTTGGCGGTGGCAATTGGCTCGATGAATTGAACTATCCGATCGTGATGCAACGTGCCGATGGATCGCGGCTGCACGATATCGATGGCAATGACTACGTGGACGTGCTGCAGGGTTTGGGAGCCAACCTGTTCGGCCACAACCCTGAATTCGTTCGTTCAGCTATTGCAGAACAGCTAGAACAGGGTTTTCCAATTGGCGTTCAAACTTGCTTGGCTGCTGAAGTGGCCAAGCAGATTACTTGTTTGACCGGCATGGATCGGGTGTGTTTCAGCAACACCGGAACCGAAGCGGTGATGACGGCGATTCGTGTTGCTCGCGCGGCCACGGGGCGCCGTAAAATCGCGATCTTCACCAACTCGTATCACGGTCACACCGATACGGTTTTGATGCGGGCCCCGCTCGCCGAATATGCCCGCAAAGGTTTGATTCGACGATCGCAGAACCAAAGATGGCTGTCGCCAATTTCGAGGCTTCTGGAAAATCGCCTGGTTGCGGGCGCCGCACCAGCCTCGATCGGCATTCCGGCTTCCGTCGCCCGCGACGTCATCGTGCTGGACTATGGCAACCCGAGATCGCTGAAGGTTATCAAGTCAAAACGAACCAAGTTGGCGGCGGTGCTGGTCGAGCCAGTCCAGAGTCGCAATCCCGAGCTGCAACCACGCGAGTTCCTTCATGAGCTCCGCGAGATCACGCGCAGCTCGGGCACCGCTTTGGTATTCGACGAGATGGTGACCGGGTTTCGAGTCCATCCCGCTGGTGCTCAAGGCCATTTCGACGTTGACGCTGACCTGGCAACCTACAGCAAGATCGTTGGCGGAGGATTGCCGCTGTCGGTCATTGCGGGACGTGGGCCTTGGCTCGACCGGTTGCAATCGCGTGCGATGAACTCGCGCGAAAAGACAGCGTTCTTCGCGGGCACGTTTTGCAAACACCCACTTTCACTGGCCGCATCGAAAGCGATTTTGTCGCGATTGATCGCCGAGGGAGAGCAATTCCAATTAACCTTGAATGAACGGACTGCATCATTGGTCGAGAGGTTGAACCAGCTTGCCGCGAATCATTCTTGGCCCGTTCGCTGGACTCACTTCGGTTCTTTCTTTTCGATTGCGGTAAGCGAAAGTCAATTGACGCCTGAACAAATTGTTCATTTCTCCCACCGTCTCTTGCATGCCGGAATCCACTTGCGTCGTGGGGATCGAGGTGGGTTTTTGACCTCGGCGCATTCCGATGCAGACGTCGAAAAAATATTTCAGACACACGCGAATGGTTTGGAAGCTGTATTGAAAGGAGAAAGCTGATGAGCGAATCAGAATCTGAAATCAATTACTTGGTTGTGATCAACGAAGAGGGCCGCTATTCGATTTGGCCTGATTACAGGGAAATCCCATGGGGCTGGAAGGCGGAAGGCACCCGGGGCAAGAAGGACGAGTGCTTGGACCATATTGAAAAGGTATGGACCGATATGCGGCCGCTGAGCCTCCAGCGTCAAATGGACGGTTGATCGTGCATGGCTGAATCGTTGACGCTGCTTGCCCCGTGGGATCTGCCTCGTGACCGACCACTCTCAGGAAATGAGCGTGTTTGGGTGGAATATGCGCTGACGACATTGGACACCGTCTCGCTGCAAGACGATTTGGAATTAGCACTGGGACACGTTCAACGTTTGCTTGATGAAGCTCCGGAGATCGATGTCACCGCTTGTCAATTTCTCGAGCATCAGAGTCAGCGACAACAAGAAATCACGAAGGAGTACGACCGCTATTTTCAAGTGGATCACGTCGAATCTTCGTCGCAACCAATCACGTTGGTCCAAAGCCTGTTGATCGGATGCCACACCTGTCTTTCGAGAGCCCTTGAAGTCAATCAATCCTCTGGCAGGCCACGGTACGATCGAACGTTTATTGATACGCAGCTGGACGGCTTTCACAGTCACGTTCGCCTACTGCGTCGTGTCTTTTCTCTGGAGTCGAACACG
>JBCCJB010000352.1:0-4598 GCA_039028015.1 Planctomycetota bacterium | reverse complement strand
TGCAATCGTGGTCGGCAAGTCGGGAGTTCCGCCGCTGGCGTCGAGGCTCGTTTCTGTTGTGGGGAGATCAGGCTCGCTCAAGATCAGACTTGCTCAAGGGGACGTCCATGAAATGCTGGCGAGATCAACGGTGAACGATTGACCGTGATCGATGTTGAGTACCAATCCGAAAACGCATGAGCCGAACTCGCTAGCGCCAGGCGGCATTTGGAATGCAATGCGAAACTGATGCCCGAGGCGACCGCCCTCGGCTCATTACTCGCTGTCACGGGGTTGTCGGGTTGCTTCTCATTCTGATTGGGATTGTCGGTTGCGATCAAGTCTTTCGTTGGCTTATCGCCGTGCTGGATCGAGGATGCGTTTTGGCATCAACGACACGAGAATCATAAAAAAACCTCGCCCGTCCGTAGTTATCGGAGGAGCGAGGTCACATGGATCAGCTGGGTAGGCGGTCCTTCGCCGTCCAGAGAGTCATTTCAATTTTGGTCAACCTCTGACGGGCTGAATCAGAATCCGCATCCGCAGGTGGGCTCGCAACCGCAAACCGGCTCGCATCCGCAAGCCGGCTCAACGATGTCGCAGCACGAGTCGCAGCTGGACTTGTGGCAGCTGAAGAGCTTCTTGAAGAAGTCCTTAACCGGCGTGCAACGCGGAGCCGTGTCGCAGCAGACGGGCTCGCAACCGCACATGGGCTCGCAAACGGGCTCACATCCGCAAACGGGCTCGCAAACTGGTTCGCAAACAGGCTCGCAACCGCAGACGGGCTCACAACCGCAGACGGGCTCGCAAACGGGGGCATCGCAGCATGAGCGATGACGACCAAACAGTTTTTGAAGCAGTCCGCACTTGGGGGCGGGCTCGCAGCAAACGGGCTCGCAACCGCACATGGGTTCGCAAACTGGCTCACAACCGCAAACGGGTTCGCAAACCGGCTCGCATCCGCAAACGGGCTCACAGGTGTCACAACTGGTGTGACAGCCACCACCGAAAAGCGACTTCAGATGACCGAAGGCGCTGGCATCTTCCGCGTTGCCGGCGAAGATCGCCAAGGCCAACACGGCAGGAACGAGGACACGACGCATCGTGATGTCTCCATGGATAGATTTGGAAGGAAAGTTCGAACGGCACAACCAAAGCGAACCCACGAATGCTCGCGATGGACAGGTCGGGACAACCTTGGGAAACGGAATGGCTTCTGCCGACAACGTGGGGAGTCACGATGTTGAGGCCGCCGGAACAATGACCCTGCGTTGGAATCGCCCGTCAAAGTTCCGTCACCCGTTGCCCCGTAGTACCCGGTGCGATGTGAGGTATCGGTAAGCCTTCACCAATCGCTGCACCTTCCTCACTCAAACCCAAATGAATCATGTCATCTTTGCGCGACGATAACGAATGCATGGGCAAACGGCCTAATGTCAAACGATGGGGATCGTCCAGACGATCTTGGTTTTTCCACCAGAGTTTTTGTTTGACGTGAATGCAAATGTGTGCACCGGAGTAGGAAGCAAGCTCGGGATGTGCCGATCGATCACGTGAAAGGATGCGTTTCCGTTGTCGACTACCTTGGGTTACTGGGGCATGCGGGAATGGCCTTTTGAGTTCCCGTCACGAAGCGACGGCCGACATGCGACTGATCTTGGACCGTTTTCACTGGCAGGTTCGTCATCGATGCCAGGGCGTGTCATGGCGTTTCACCACGTCGATGAAACCACGAAACGACTCGACGCTTGGTGGTGTGATCAGTTATCACGATCGCGGGGTGTTTGCCGGATTGAGGCATCCGCCGGTGCGGGGCTAACGCACTGGATGCGTCATGCGGCCCAGTCCGCTAGCGTCCATGGCGTGCCCGTCGATTCGCGATGGATCTCGACGCGTCAGCTAGATGGTTTCTGGTCACGCGTTTGCGATCGCGTTGGGCGTTCTACAAATCAAGGTGTTGCACCTGAGTTTGACGTTGATGGCATCGTGCGTTGCGTGATGATTGACGATGTGTCGCCAAATCGCTTTGATGAAATCGTCGACCGGATTGAGAACGGCTGCCCACGCGGTTTGTTGGTCGTGTTGGGCATTCGCTATTCAGAGCCATCGGGCGTGAGTCGGCCGCAATGCAACATGCCCGTCATTCGGATTGCTCGTCCAACGGTCGATCAGTGGGTTGCACGGATCCAAGCCGCGATTCATCACGCGGGAACGCCGCGACGTGTCATCACCAATGCCGCAGCGGGGCGGTTGTGTGCGATTGATTCGCATGCCGGTGCGATTGTCGGACGTCTTCGCCGAATTCTCACGTGGGCGTGCCGAGTGCAGCGTCCGGTGATTGAAGAACGTGACGTCGAAACCTGCTTCACGCGACCAATTTCGGTGTCGAGCCCGAAAATGAGTTCACTGGGGTGCCACGCCCGCCGAGCACCGCATGCTGCCTAACAGAATTCACAATTGCGGGTCCGCAGCGTATTTTTTTGACAAAATGTCATTTTTGACGGGTTGTCAGAAAATCTAGCTCGATAATAGTGGCTGCGATGACCGTTTCGCCGCAGCACGATCGACCGTTAACGCCCAAGCAACGCGAAATTCGCGCTCGGGAAACTCGCATTCTCGATACGGCACACCCGATGATTCGCCGGGGCGGTTTGTCGTCGATCAGCATGAATGCGATCGCCGAGCAAATCGGCGTGACGCGTGGCACGATCTACAACCACTTCCCCAACAAAGAAGACATTCTGCTTTCTCTGGCTGCGCGCGCGGTGCGTCGCCGATCGCGGCTGTTTCAAGCGGCGATTGACTGGGCCGAAGCCGATCCGAAATGCGGTAGTCGGGATGCTTGTTCGGGCATTGGCATTGCCGCGGAAGTCTACGTCGACCAATTCAACGATGACTTCACGATCGAGCAAGCGATTCGGCATGATCCTGTTTGGGAAAAGACGTCAGCACGTCGGCGTGATGTGCTCGCTGATTGCGAGACAGCCTGCATCACGCAAGTGGGTTACGTGATCGGACATGCGATCGCAGCGAGAGACCTTGAGGTTCCCACCGGGGCAACGGCCGAAGCACTCACGCAGCAAATCGTGTTTGGGTTGTGGTCACTTGTTTATGGCGGCCTGGTCATCGAGGCCACCAGTCCTTCCTTGCCGCAATCGGGCATCACACAGCCTCGTCAAACGATGCGTCATAACTGTGCGGCATTGTTGGACCAAGTTGGCTGGCAACCGATGCACGATCCAGCGCATTACCAAATCGTTATCGACAAGCTGACACCGCATTTGATTGCGACGAGCCAATTGATCCGAAATCAATCCACCTCGGGAGAGGACTCATGAATGCCAAAACCGGCGGGTCGACATCAACCGGTGTCCGCACGTCCGTTGTTGTGATTGTTGTTGTAATTCTATTGGCCGGGGTCGCGTGGATGGCGGCGCCGATGTGGGCGAGTTCGCAAACGGCCGACGGTGAGATTGCAGCCAAACCAATCAAACGCGTTGTGGTTTCGGTGACAGAAGCCGGTAGCGTTGCGGCGCCCGAGTTGTTCACGCGTTATCGCGGTGACGTTCGCGCACGACGCAGCAGTGATCTCGCATTGCGTCGGAGCGGGCGTCTGACTGAGATCAACGTGCATGAAGGCGATGTGGTGTCGCAGGGCGAGGTCTTGGCCGAGCTCCAGACCGACGATTTGGACGCGGAGGCGGCACTTGCCGATGCGGCCATACGTTCTGCCGAAGCCGCGCTCGAGGAAGCGGTCGCTGGGCCTCGCTACCAAACGCTGCGAGCCGCCGCCGCAAAGGTGCGTCAGCTCGAAGCGCAAGCTGATTCAGCGCGACAGCGATTGGAACGGCAGGAAACCCTGCAACGTCGTGGAGCGGGCAGCGATCAGGCGTTCGATGATGCCAAATTTGAATTCGATCGACTGCAAGCTGCGGTCAACGAAGCGACGAGCACGCTGGATGAGTTGCAGGAGGGAACCCGAAGCGAGCAGATTGATGCCGCGCGAGCGTTGTTTGCTGCGGCAAAAGCCCGACGCCAACAGATTGACGTTGATCGAGATGACAGCCGAATCATCGCACCCGATGACGCCATCATCGCCCGCCGATGGGTCGACGAAGGTGTGATCGTGAGCCCCAATCAAACGGTGCTTTCGATCATCGAAGTTCCACCGCTTGAAGCTCGCGTCGATTTGCCCGCCGACGTGGCTAGCACGCTGCAGCGCGGCCAAACGCTGCCGCTGGACGTCGGAGGACGAACGTTTGAATCAACCGTCATTCGACTGCAGCCATCGGTTGATCCCGTTTTGCGAACGCGAACAATCGACGTCCGATTTGATCCGAGCCCGGATCGTGAAAATCTGGTCAGCGACGCAGCCATGATTGGTCAAACCGCGTCACTACGGTTGCCTTTCAACGCGTTGAACGCATATCAGCAATCACGAGGTACGCAACCAACAGGCAACTCGCCGTTCTGGATCCCTTCCGCGTCGCTCGCCCGCGGCGTCCGAGGACTGTGGTCGGTTTACGTTGCCGCCCCAGACGACGAAGCATCATTGATGAATTTGTCCGACGGTGTTCCAGCCACCATCCAGCGACGCGATGTGCGTGTGCTGCAGACGG
>JBCCJB010000351.1:0-4611 GCA_039028015.1 Planctomycetota bacterium | reverse complement strand
TCTTTGAACCGCTGGGCATGACATCGACAGGTTTCCATACGCCTGAGGGCAGTTTCCCTAAACAAGCCAAAGGCTACTCGTCGACAGGTTCCGATCTTGAGCCGGCTATCGATTGGCATATGAGTCAAGCCGGTGGCGCCGGCGCGATGATCTCGACGGTGGATGACCTTTTGAAATGGAACGAGGCCATCTTCAACGAAACCATTTTGCCATCGTCGTGGCTTCAACAAGCTTGGACACCATTGACGATTGGTGAAGATCGATCGAATTACGGCTTGGGATGGACAATGACCCGCGAGCGTGGTCTTACGGAGATCGGACACAATGGCGGTCTTCAGGGATGGCTCAGCGATATGGCTCGTATTCGCGAAAGCAATATGACCATCATCGTGCTCCATAATTCGATGCCACCGGCGTATCCGGGCTTGGAGCCTGAGGTGATCACGCAAAAATTGAAGGCGCTTTTTCTGGCTGATGAAATGGCACCGATTCCGAAGCGTGTGGTCGATGAAAGTGTCAATGCGAGTCTTTTTGATCGCTATGTCGGTCAGTACGACTACGGCAGTGCGGTGATGACCATTCGCCGCGACGGTGATCGACTGATGGCTCAGCTCACCGGTCAACGATCCTTTCGAATCTTTCCCGAAAGCGAAACCGAGTTCTTCTGGAAGGCGGTCGATGCCCAGTGTGAGTTTGTGCTTGATGACGCCAACAAATGTGTGGCCATGTGGCATAACCAAGGCGGCAATCGGTTTCGTGCCAAACGGCTGACCGAAATCGTTGCAATTAATTTAACCAGTGATCAACTTGATCGTTTTGTGGGTCGCTATGACTACGGCGGTGCGATCATGACGATTCGTCGTCAAGGCGACCAGCTTCTGGCTCAACTAGGCGGTCAACCCGAATTCAACATTTTCCCAACCGGCAACGAGACGTTTCGCTGGCGGGTCGTGGAAGCCCAAGTGCAATTCATCGTCTCAGACAGCGGTGACGTCGTCGCGGCCAAACACACGCAAAGCGGCCGCACGTTTGAAGCTCCGCGTCTGGAGGATTGATCCTCCGTCTTCATGAGCTGAAGAATCGCTTGTTTAACCGCTATCGCCGGCAGGCGTGGATCACCAGGATTCGCTGACTCGGACACCTACGGTGTACCGGTTAAACAAATGTTGCTCGGTCAGTAATCAATTTCGACACCAAAGTACGGTGTGATTCCCGGCGAGAGCACGATGGTCGAATCGAATGTTTCCTGTTGTGGCAAACGCAGGTTGAGATGTTCGAAGTAATTGCGATCAAACATGTTCGCGATGCCTCCGGTCAGACTGACGCGATCGCTGGGTCGCATGAAGCCTCGCAAGTATGACGTGGCAAAACTGGGCGTGGCATCTTCAAGTTGAATATTCTGCCCGGCACCGCCGACGGGTCGTAAGAACGCGATGCGGTCTTGTTCGGCAACGATCCGCCAGCCCCATTCCAAGCCCCAGCGTTGCTCGTCACTCGGGTCAAACAAACGCAAGCCAACACGACTTTCCAGGGGGAAAATGCCGGGCAGCGGTTCGTCGATTTCTTGATCATCGCCTTGCAGATATGCCACGCTGCCGAACGCTTGCAAGTCACGCAGCAAGTCCATCTCCGCGTAGCTTTCGATCCCCCAAAGCGTCGCTAAGTCCGTGTTAACGGCCTGCAATAAACGGGCACCGGACGGATCCAAAATCGGATTGGCCACATAAGTGTTGTAGTCTTCGATCCAAGCGTGAAAGAAGTTGACGGACCCGCGTGCGTTGTCGTACTTGCCATCAAATCGCACGTCCATTTGCACGTTGCGCTCTTTGTCGAGTTCAGGGTTCCCGATCACGCGGCTAAAGCCACTTTGAATGATGGCCAGAAATAAACCGTCGCTATAACGATCGGTCAGGTCCGGCAATCGCTCGGCATAACCGACACCGATCCGGGTGCTCCAGTGACGCGTCAGGTCGATATCGTTGGTGATGTAGGCGGAAAGCAAAGTGTCCGACTGCTCGAGCTCACGATTAATATCGCCCGCGATGTCCGTGAAGTTGGACTCCGGACCAAGCTGCGATCCGTCGGTCTGCGTGGATGCGAATGCGGTTCGAACCCCCGTCGCCGCAGTCCAGAACGGGTGCAGTTCCAAAGTGGCCTCAACGTACAGACCAGGATCAAAGATCTCGGCCGTTGGCAAGCCAGTCCCAAACGTGTCGTTCGGAGCCGTGAAACCAAATTCGCTGATGTCGTATGCCTCATCAATCTCTTGACTGACATATCGAAAGTCGGCACCGGCACCCCATTTAAGACGTGTTCCAGGATCGCTCGTCAAACCGCCCCGAAAGCCTGTCGTGGTCAAACCACCGGCAACGTCGCCATTGAAGCGAGCGCCCGGCAAGATCAATCCCGGATTCGGCGAAGCGTCGCTCAGTGCTGACTCAACCCGCTGCAGGACCGCAAAGTCGTCGCGACGTTTGCCTGCCAGATCGGTGTAACCCTGAAAGTCGGTATCGGAGAACCAGCCATCAAGTCGCCAGCCAAAGCCCGTTTCGGTGTTGGCATGAATGAAGCTGTGCGTGATGCCGTAGTAGCTGAGCTGATCAACATCAAAAAATTGCGCGGCGTATTCGGTCTGTCCTTGATCAAGCAAACTGAACTTGGTTTCCATTCGAGTGAACTCGCCTAGATCACGTCCATAGGCTGAAAACAGATTGAATGCGCCGTAGCTGGATGGGATCTCGGTGCCATCACCCGACTCGTAATCGTCACCTTTTCGGTAACCCACGTTGACGTAGTAGCCGCCTTCTTCGCCGCCACCGTAAACCGTCGCGGTGTTGTAGGTTTGTCCGCCGTTGGTTCGCACGTGTGTGCCCAATCGAACATGATTCTCACAACCGTTTTCGTACCGCGGTGTCGGAATCGAGTCGACGTTCAAAAACGCAAAGCCGCTGCCGAATCGCAAGCCGTAGGGTCCTGAGATGATTTGGGTGGCTCCGATCAACGATTGATCCACCTTCGTTAATAGTGCGTCGAGGTCGCTGCGCACCGGGGTCAGATAAGCTCCATCCATCATGGTGTAAATCTGATTGCCGCGATAACCACGGATGCGAGGGTCCATCGCAATCGGACTGCGACGCTGCGTCTTGACCGTCGGTGCGGTGGCGACTTCTGAAATCGTTTCCGCCACATCAGGTTGGGCCGACAAGCTGAACGTGCTGGCGGGCACGATTTCAACGGGAGCGGTCGCGGCGACACCAGTATCGACTCGCCCGGTGATCGCTTCCGTCACGGCCACCTGCGCCTCGGTGTTGAAGGCGGTCACTGACTGACTGGGAAGCGCTGGCTTGAGAACCTCAGAGATGTCCGACAGATCGATTGCCGCTCGGTCCCCGGAATCCGAACGTTGTATCGAGGTCAAACGATCTGACGCGCCCAAGTCGGTCGGCTGACGGATTTCCTGCGACGCTTCTTCGGCCTGAACCAGGGCGATCGTTGGCTCTGATGCCAGCAGCGTAGGCATGCTGCATAGCGCCACGCCGATCAGGCCGATCAGCAGCGCACTTGCAAGCCGAACCTGTCCCGCCAACATCGCATGCATTCGAATTATCCCTCCGTAGAACCACCATCCTGTCCGTAGTGGATTCGGTTATATCGAATGTGACATTGATGCGAATTGTGTCGATTGCAGTGAATCGGCACATGCGATGTTAAATGGGGAAGAATCGATCAAGTCTGCGGCCTGATTGCCTTGAAAACCGTTGGCAAACTGTCAATCGCGATCTGTTCGTCGTCCGAGAGACTTACGGCCGCATTTCGCAGTAAATCCATTTGGTCGCGTATCCGATCACGTGTTGTCTGAGGTAGCAATTGGACTTCACGCTGCAGTACCTTCGTCGCCTCGTTACGAAACTGACGATTGGGCACAATCAACGCGGCAAAGAACTGGAGCATTGATAGTCGAGTTTGATCGAGCACTTCTTTCTCGAGTTCCATCACTGCTGGCTGATTCATCAGTTCAAGAAAGTCTGAAACGTGATCGCTCAATAAGCGTTCCGGTGACATTGCAAGATTCAGACGAATCAATGCGTTGTAGACGTCCATGCTTGAATCGTTTGAGCGACTCATTTCGGGCAGCGTATCCAGGGCGGGTAGGATGACATCCCGACAACGTTTGAGACTTTCTTTGGACATTCTCGGTTGCCCGCCATAGCCTGCTGGGAATGCCCAACTGCTAATCTGAAACGACAGATTCATCAGCTGACGCATCGTGACCGATTGATCGCGTTTGATCTGGCTGTCGAAGGTTTTCGAATCAAGTTGCAAAACGGTGTCGAGATACGCATTGATGTCTTGTCTCTTATAATGCGCTTCGCTGCGAAGAATCCATGCATTCCATGATGTCTTGGGAGACTTTGCCAAGTCGTTTTGATGCAGCGACAGGAGTTCGACAGCTCGTTGCAAATCAGACGGGTTGCCACGGTCGAGCAATCGATCGGCGAAATACCAAGTCGCCTCATCGCGTTGCTGCCGTTCGGACTCACCGCGTGATGGTTTGAGACTAAGTTCATATGCTTGTTGTGCAGCACTAACCGATGCTGATGCATCGTCAAG
>JBCCJB010000350.1:0-4611 GCA_039028015.1 Planctomycetota bacterium | reverse complement strand
GTCTGACCCAGGTGCTAGACCACGGCAGATCGCCCGCTGGATCCGGCATGCCGGTGTGCCCACCGTGATTTTTATCGCACACGGTGAAGGCTCCTACACCCAATCGCGACTCACCCAGATGCATGCCGTGTGTGATCATGTTGTCTGTGTTTCGGATCATGTTCGTCAACGATTAACGATCCAAACACCATGCACGGTGATTCCTAATGGCGTCGATACCCGCACCTGCGTGGCCACTAAACCCTCTCGAGAAACCCGCTCGCAACTCGGCTTTGATGACGATGACTTTGTGGTTGGGTTTGTCGGCCGTTTCTCGGACGAGAAAAATCCAGGTGCTGTGATTGACTCGCTACAGCACCTGCCTCCCAACATGAAAGCGCTCATGGTCGGATACGGCGATGAAGACCTACTTCAACTTCGAGCCGATCAGATCGGCGTGGCGGATCGTGTGCGTTGGATCGACGGACAGCATTTTCGTCCGATCGGCGAGGCCTATGCGGCGATGGATGCATTGGTGATGCCATCGCGCGAAGAAGGATTCGGACTGGTTGCATTGGAGGCCATGTTTGCTGGCGTCCCCGTCATCGCGACGCGTCGCGGCGTCGCCGCCGATTGGATTGAGCAGGGACAGAATGGTTGGTTGATCGATGACGATGGAACGAGCGAGACCGTCGCCATCGAAATCAGCAAGCGAATCACTCACCTTCAGCAACGGCCCAAACGAAAACTACGGATGATTTCAAAAGCCAGAAAGACCGCCGATGAAATGGGTCATGCGTCGACCATGATGCGAAAATATGAGGCGTTGCTACAGTCGTGCGTCGCCGCTCACGCGAGCTTTTACCCATGATGTCGTGGCTCGATGGCTGGATTGCCTCCGCGTACACCGGCAGCACCGCATCATCATTAATCGAACGCGTCATCCACGTAGGCTTCGAGCTGGGTGACGATCATCTGGGTTGGCACTTGAAGCAACACTCCGTCGCGGTTCAAGTCGATCGTGTGGCACAGCACTATCCTCACCCTGACTTGGCGGAGGCGTATGACGTGCTGTGGATCGACGAACCCCAACGCCTGCCATCGGACGTCTTTTGGGATGCGAGCGAAGTGGTGTGGACACAACCTCAACTGAGCAACGCTGGTTGGGGTCGCGATCATTTACTGATCGCGATCCAGCGAAGTATTGATGTCGGTGCTCGCTTGACGTTGGTCTGGCCAACGTTGGATCCTTCAGGCGAAATCGATCGGGCAAGCGCTATTGAAGCGATGCGACGAAACTTCACGTGCATCGAAGCATCCGATGCATTGATGATGACATGGCGAAAGCCATCATTTCAACAAAGCATGCGACCGCGAGCCATATCCAGCTCATCCGGCGGTGAACCCAAGATCGCGTGATTGCCCCGTGAAAGTCGCACAAGAAACCGTGATGGGCTCAACCGCGGCAGTTTGAAGTTCGACGACGACGTGGCATCAAGGCTAACGTTGTGAATGCGGACAATGCGACAAGCATGGAAGGCTCGGGGATCGCAGTCGGCGACGTGATGCTGATGTTGTCGAACTGGACCAACTCCGTGTCGTTGTTCGCCGGATTGTTGACCAAACGCCCGGCAAGTCGCACCAACAGGTAGTCATATTCCGACGCTCCGATAGTGAAATCGACCGACTCGCTCACAAAACCATTGGTCGCCGGCTGAGGTTGTCCGCTAACAAAGTCTGGCTCATCAAATGCAAGAACGCTGATGTCGGCATCACTGACCACTGGAATATTGCTGTTTTGTCCAAACGGCATCACGTTGGTGAACGCCGTAATGGAAAAACCAGCCGTGCCTGTGTCTTCGATACCGTACACAGCCACATTCCACCGCCGACCTGTTTGCGGCGTGCTCGATTGAGCATAGTTGATATCGTAGTTTAACGAGAAATCACCAGCCTCCGACGGGCCAAGCTCAACCAATTGATAAAGTGATCTCGCAACGTTCGTCGCCGTGTTTGTGACCGTAATCTGGGCCAAATCGAGGTCGTTGCCGTTTGCATCAGCAGTATCAAAACGGACTCCAAACGCCGGACTAACCGCGACCCATTGACCGACCGACAATTCGTTTGTGCTGTCCGCGCTTCCATTTCGAATAATCCAATTCGATTCGTCATCAAAATCCCCATTCACAATCGTCGCAGCCGAAGCGGAGCCCAAGGTGGCTATGGAGATGACCACAGAGTAAGAAGCGATCCAAAAGTGCGACATTAGGCGGCGGGGTGTCATGAAGGTCTCGTGCATTGCAAGGTTCAAGTTGTTATTGTCCTGACGACCGAAGGCTAACCACTACGATCCTTAGATGCAACATTTTCGCCCCTAAGACGATCTCGATCGTCAATTCACCACAGTCAGTCGTATCTAGTCTCATGCTCGCTGCCCGCGTGATTCCCTGTCTCGATGTGCATGGTGGCCGCGTGGTCAAAGGCACCAACTTTGTCAATTTGCGAGATGCCGGCGATCCTGTTGAAGTCGCCCGTCGCTACGAAAGCGAAGGCGCTGACGAACTGGTGTTTCTGGATATCACCGCTAGTCACGAAGAACGCGATATCCTGCTCGATGTCGTTGCCCGTACCGCCGAGCAAGTCTTTATGCCGTTGACCGTCGGTGGCGGGGTGCGGACGATCGATGACGTGAGGGCATTGCTGTCCGCGGGAAGTGATAAGGTTTCCATCAACTCGGCCGCGGTGACCAATCCCAAATTTGTCGCACAAGCTGCCGACCGATTTGGCAGCCAGTGTATTGTTGTCAACATCGATCCCAAACGCGTTGACCAAGATGGCAGCGAATTTTGGGAAGTCCACATCAATGGCGGTCGCAAGCCGACGGGGCTGCAAGTCGTTGATTGGGCTCGCCAAGTCGAAGAGATGGGTGCCGGAGAGATCGTGCTGACTAGCATGGATGCCGACGGAACCTGCGATGGCTACGATCTGGAAATCACGCGAGCGGTCAGTCAGGCCGTTTCCATACCGGTTGTTGCCAGTGGCGGGGCTGGACATCCCGATCATCTGACCGCCGCCGTTTTGGATGGTCATGCCGATGCCGCGTTAGCGGCCAGCATCTTTCACTTTGGGACGTTCACCATCGCCGAAACAAAGGCTGCCATGCAGGCCTCGGGAGTGCCGGTTCGGTTGCCCAGCATACGGCATCCTTGACCAGGCATCGTTTCGCCACAAGGATACCCTCGCGCGATGGAGATGAAACCAAACGTTGGTTCCCGGTTCCATTGGCTTTCCCTCAAGTTTTCCATGGCTGATTTGTGAGTGACGTGCTTCCGGTCCGCAACGCTTTGATCAGCGTCAGCGACAAAATGGGCTTGGCTGACCTTTCGGCTGGCTTGGTGTCCGCTGGAATCACAATTTACAGCACCGGTGGGACGCGAGCTTATCTCCAGCAAGCCGGCATCGATGTCGAGGACGTCGCGGAGTACACCGGGTTTCCCGAAATGCTCGATGGGCGCGTCAAAACGCTCCATCCGCGCATCTTTGCCGGCATCCTGGCTCGACGTGATCGCGACGACCATATGGAAACCATCGACGACCACGACATTGAGCCGTTCGACCTCGTCGTCGTCAATCTTTATCCCTTTGCCGCGACTGCCGCCCGACCAGGTGCCACCCGCGACGACTGCATCGAGCAGATTGATATTGGCGGACCTAGCTTAGTGCGGGCTGCTGCCAAGAATCAAAATGATGTGCTGATCGCGACCAGTCCCGAACAGTATGGCGAGATTCTTGAACAACTTGAATCGCTGGGTGGTTCGACGCTTAACCTACGACGAAGGCTTGCCGCTGAAGCCTTTGATCACACGGCGGGCTACGACCGAGCCATCGCGGATTTCTTGATGGGTGATTCGCTGGGCGGCGAATTCCCATCGTCCATGCATTTGACGCTGCGTCGCAAAACGCAACTGCGTTACGGAGAGAATCCTCATCAACGCGCCGCGCTTTATTCGGATCCAACCGACCGAACCGCGAGCCTCGTTTCAGCTCGTCAGATCAGCGGGAAGGAATTGTCGTACAACAATTTGATGGACTTGGATGCAGCCCTCGAAATCGTGCGTGGCTTCGCACAACCCGCCGCAAGTGTGATCAAGCATAACAACCCGTGCGGCGCCGCCATTGATGACTGCCTAGCCGATGCCGCCGAAAAGGCGATGGCGGGTGATCCCTTGAGTGCGTTTGGCAGTGTCGTTGGATTTAACCGAACCGTGGATGTGGCCACTGCCGAACTACTTTGCGAACCAGGTTTGTTTATCGAAGCAATCGTCGCACCCGACTTCGAAGCCGGCGCGGTTGGACTGCTGACCACCAAGCCTCGGTGGCGTGACAACGTGCGTTTGATGCAGGTGGGCCGCTTGGACAACGAGCCCAATAAGATCGCCAAGCGGTTCATCAGCGGTGGCATGCTGATTCAAGATGCCGACCGAATGACCAGTTCACCGCTGCAGTGGCAAACGGTAACTGAAACCGAGGTCGATGATGAGATTTGGGACGACATTGCCTTCGGATGGGAAGTCGTTCGTCATGTCAAAAGCAATGCGATTGTGATCGTCAACGAGACATCGCTTGTTGGCG
>JBCCJB010000349.1:0-4656 GCA_039028015.1 Planctomycetota bacterium | reverse complement strand
CGATCTTTACCAATCTGCTGTTGGCCGATGAGATCAATCGGGCGGCACCCAAAGTTCAAAGTGCTCTGTTGGAAGCCATGCAAGAGCACAAGGTGACGATTGGTAATCAGACCTTCGCGTTGCCGGCACCGTTTCTGGTCATTGCGACACAGAACCCCGTTGAACAAGCTGGTACGTTTGAGCTTCCTGAAGCGCAACTCGATCGCTTCATGCTTTGTCATCGTTTGACCTATCCGACGCCCGAAGAGGAACGTGAGGTGTTGATGCGAAACGCGCGGCTTGGCATTCGTCGCGAAGGAAGCGGAGCCGTCGCGCGAACCGAGTTTGATGTTTTGGAACATGAACCGGTCGGCAGCAATGCGGATCTGGTTCGTGCGATGGAAGCCGTCCAGCAAATCCACGTCAGCGAAGCGTTTGCCGATCACGTTGTCGAAATCGTCAATCAGACGCGGCATGACGACCGATTGGATTTTGGCTGTAGTCCGCGAGCCGGAATCGCGTTGATCAAATCAGCTCGAGCGAGAGCCCTGATCCACGGTCGAAACTATGTCGTTCCGGATGACCTTTTTGCGCTTGCCGAAGACGTCATGCTGCACCGGATTCGATTGAATTACGAGTCTTTGGCTGACGGACTGACCGGAAGCGATGTGTTGCAGCAAACGATTCTTGGTGCCAGTGGCCGGGGTGCGAGTGGCACGTCCAAATCGAAGTCACCTACACATCAAAACGGTGTTGCCATCTCGTGAGCGTCACATGCGACCATCAAATCCTGAACTAAAAACGCTGCCTCCGGCGCAGTCGTTGGACGCGCGGAAGTTCATGATTGCGATCAAGCGATTGGCCGATAGCTTGAGCTACGGCACCGATCGCTCGCCGTTTCTTGGTTCGGGTTTGGAGTTCGCGCAATCGCGTCCGTATCACGCGGGCGATCCGATCAAATTAATCGATTGGCGAGTCACCGCACGAACGGGCAAGCTATTCGTTAAAGAGTACGAAACGCCCAAGCGGATGCCGGCGTATTTATTGGTTGACACCTCGGCGTCGATGGTGATCAGCAGTCATCGTCACAGCAAATACGAAATCGCGGTTCAGATCGCCGGTGCCCTGGCGCTGGCATGCTTGGATCGGATTAGCCCGGTTGGTGTTTTGGGCGTTGGTAGTGAGGCGTTGCATGTGCCGCCGTCGCTTTCTAAAGACACGGTGATGCAGTGGCTTCATCAATTGCGTTGCTATCGCGAAGACGAGGCGACGATGCTGGGCAATCGACTGACGCAACTGGGCCCGAGCCTTACCAATCGTGTGTTGTTGATCGTGATCAGCGACATGCATGATCCCGCAGCACTGCCCGTATTGAAACGACTCGGCCAACAACACGATTGCTGTGCGATTCAGTTGCGCGATCCGGCCGAACGTGGCCTGGCTGGAACTGGGTTTTATCGGGCTCGCGAAGCGGAAACGGGAGCCCGTTTTGTTGGTCGTGGGCGATCACCCCTGGCGGACGAATCGCTGGTCAGGTCGTCGCTGCGGCGTGCTGGGGTCGACCACTTGTTGTTGGATACAGACCAGCCGATCGCGATTGCGTTGCGCCAGTTCTTTTCCGCACGAGGCTTGCTTGGACGGGGGGCCCGCTGACGGGAGTTTGATGCCATGAAGCAAATCATGTTGATGTGTCTGCTGATCTCTGCGACGGATTCAGAGCAGGTCGATGTTCATCCGTCGACATCGATCGATCCCGAACTCGCTTCAAGCACGGTGGGACTGCCGCGAACGCTCGAGCAAATCGTGCTGCCCGGATCGCCACTTCGCGTCAAGAAACTGGTCGACCGTAATCAGCCGTTCATCCTGCGAATCATTGACTCATATCCGCATGGCGATGACCATCGTTACGACTTGGAATATCAAGCACTTGAGCCCGGGCAGTACGACCTGACCGATTATCTGGAACGTGTTGACGGCAGTCCAATCAACGACCTTCCACCCATCAATGTGCTTATTGAGTCGACGTTGCCTTCGGGTCCGACGCAGCCCAATTCACTCGCTGATTCTCAAGTCGATCGGTTTGGTGGCTACCGAATTTGGATGGGCTTGGCAGTGTTGGGTTGGATTGTTGGCTTGCTTGCTTTGATCTTTGTCGGTCGACGGTCGGGATCGGCAGTCGAGGACACCTCTCCCGACCAGTTGGAACCGGTCGACCGTCTCGAACCGCTGATTGCGGCAGCCAAGCGAGGTGACTTATCGCAATCAGATCGGGCATCGTTGGAGCGGGCCGTCATCGGATTTTGGACGGAGGAACTAAAATTGAACGACTGTCCACCGGCGACGATTTCGCAGAGGCTTGCGCGGCATGAGCAAGCCGGACCGATGCTGAACCGATTGGAACATTGGCTTCACGCCCCACCAAACGAGCACGACCACGCGATCGACTTAGCGAACGTCTTGGAGCCGATCGTGCAGCTGAAACAACGCCCGTTGGAAAGCTCCGCATGATCGTCGGATTCACCTATCCGGTTGTTCTCGCGTTGTTGGTTTTACCAGCTGCGATCCTGTCTTGGGTCTGGCGACGCAGTGGTGGCGAAGTCGCCGTGCCGTCTGATTTTGGCCAGCAGCCGGAAGGTCGCTATTGGAAGCGACTGATCGATTGCTTTGAGTCGATCCCGGCGGTGCTGTTGGCCATTGCGATCATCTTGCTCGCCGGTCCGCAGTCATCGGGCGCACCTGAAAACAAACGCGTGTTAACCAACATCGAGTTTTGCGTCGACATCTCGGCCAGCATGACCGCTTCGTTTGGTGATCGAACGCGTTACGAAGCATCGATGCAAGCTATCAATGACTTTGTTGGCTATCGCGAAGGCGACGCCTTTGGATTGACGTTCTTTAGTGACGAGACGCTCAAATGGGTGCCGTTAACGACCGACACGTCAGCCTTTGAATATGCGTTGCCGTTCATGGATCCACGTCGAAGGTTGCCAAAAGGACTTGGCGGCGGCACCCGCATCGCAAAGGGATTGGAAGCGTGCCGGAAGACGCTGTTGCAGCAGGATCAGGGCGATCGAATGATCATCTTGATTTCCGATGGCGCGAGCGCTGATTTGTACGGTGGACGAGACACCGAGATCGCAAATCAGTTGATCAAGGACGGCATCGTTATGTACGACGTCCACGTTGCCGGCCGCGATGTGCCCGATCAAATCGTCAACATTGCTTATCTCACCGGCGGAGAGGTGTTTTCACCTGGTGATGATGAAGCACTGGCGTCGGTCTTTCAGCGTATCGACGCGATGCAGAAGACAAAGCTCGAACAGGTGGCTGCTGAAACACACGATCAGTTTTGGCCACCCGCGATCGCGGGTTTGTCTCTGTTGGCGTTTGCGGTGATGGGTGCCTTTGGGTTGAGGTACACGCCGTGGTAGTCGAGCTGATTGCGTTGGGCACCTTTGCGGTGATCCTGGTTGCAGAGTTTCTGCACCAGCGTCGCTGTGCTCGTCTGGCACCGCTTGCGTTTGGTCCGCTCGAGAAGCCAAGTCTGTTTGCAAAGTTAGCGCCTGCGTTCCGCGTGATTGCGATTGCCGCGTTGGCTTGGGGGCTGGTGTCGTTATTGGTGGTTCGTCCCAAAGCGTATCGACCCGAGGGTGAGGTGCGGCCCGGCAAGGAACAGCACTTGATGATTGTGTTGGATGTTTCGCCGAGCATGCGTTTGGAAGACGCTGGGCCAAGCGGAAAGCAATCTCGAAAAGATCGTGGTCGCGACATCATGCGATCGCTCTTCCAGCGGCTAACGATCGACCGATACTTGGTCTCGTGCATCGCAGTTTACAACGGTGCGAAACCGGTCGTCGTCGATTCGAAGGATTTGAACGTGATCGATGGGGTGCTCGGAGACTTACCGCTTTATCAAGCCTTTGAATCGGGCCAGACCCGGTTGCTGGATGGTCTGCGCGAGGCGGTGAAGATTGCGAAGCCCTGGAACCCCCGCAGTACCACGGTCATCTTGATTTCAGATGGCGACACGGTCCCGCCGCAAGGCATGCCAGCGATGCCGGCATCGGTTGGTAGCGTGATGGTGGTTGGCGTCGGTGATCTATCGCAAGGATCGTTTATTGACGGCAGGCAGTCCAAACAAGACGCCTTTATGCTTCGGCAGATCGCCACTCGTCTGAATGGCACCTATCACAATGGCAACAAACTGCATCTGCCATCCGATTTGATCGCCGGTATTTCGCAGCGTGGTGTCCAGAATCAAAGCGAACCTTGGACCCGACGTGAATACGCGTTGCTGGCCGTCGCGGTCGGTGGCTTAACCTCAGCCCTTTTACCTTGTTTGTTGGAAACGTTTGGCAACCGATATCGTCCTGGCATACTATAAAGCGGCTGCCGGCCGACAATCACAATCGGTCGTGGAGCATCACAATGCGTTTATTTCTGGTGCTTTGTTGGATGACAATTCCGTTGCTCGCGTGGGCTTATCACGTTGGTCCGGGGCAACAAAACCTCGCACTCGATGACGCAAGTCATCAGGTTAAGCAGGCGAAGCGATTTGAATCAGAGCAAGATTTTGGTGCGGCGGTCAACGCTTATGGTGAAGCTCTATCGCTGTTGCATGAAGCCAATCAGTCCAATCAAGCGACTAGCCAGCATTTTGAGATTCGCTTGGCGATG
>JBCCJB010000348.1:0-4665 GCA_039028015.1 Planctomycetota bacterium | reverse complement strand
GCAACGTGGTGGGTGCCGCAGCGGTTTCAGCGGATGTGTTGGCAAAACAAACACAGGTTCCACGGCGGTACCTCACCCGCGTGTTGCAGGATCTGGTCGGTCACGGACTCGTGGTTTCGCGCCCTGGTCCTGGTGGTGGCTACGAATTAACGCGATCGACTGATGAGCTGACCATTTTGGACGTCGTCAATATGGTGGATCCTATTCAAAGGATTCAGTCGTGTCCTTTGGGGCTGAAGACCCACCATAAGCTATGCCCGCTGCACGCTGAACTCGATAAGGTCTACGCCCAGACCGAGGCAGCGTTTAAGGCTGTCACGATCGCCGAGCTCGTTGAGTCCGCCGAGGAGCTCACGCCACTTTGTGAGAGTGTGGTGTGATGGTCTCTCGTTCTCCTAGAGGCTTGATTTCGCCCATCGCACTTGGCTGTGTTGGCAGCCCAGCATCAGCGGCAATGCTGAGGATCAGGATCGTGATTGCCTGATTGCATTTCAATCGCGAGCCACCACGATTCGATTTGTTCCCGCCAACCCGCCGGATCGCCACTGTTATCAATGATTCTCGTCGCATGACGTTGTTTTAACGTGTCTGCGATCTGTCGTTGCTGCCGACGAACCAATTCATCGATGGTCCAGCCGCGATTCGCAATGAGTTGCATGTGAATCTCTTTCGCGACGCGTACGCAGAGAATTTCGTCGCACACAAGTGACCAGCCTGATTCGATTAGCAGCGGGACATCAAGGATGGCCCATCGCTGTTGTGCCCTGATGAGATCACGCAAACGCTCGTGAATGATTCGTCTCACTCGTGGGTGAATCACAGATTCCAATTGTCGTAAGCGACGTTGTGAGGATGGATCATCGCCAAAAACCAGCGACGCGATTGCAGAACGATTGAGTTGTCGTCGTTCATCCAAAATTTGATCACCAAACATCTCGATCAAGGCATCCGACACCTCCGGCTCATCGAGTTGCTCTTTTGCAATGCTATCGGCATCGATCCAAACGCCACCATACGACTGCAGCGATTTTGCGAGCGTTGATTTGCCCGAGCATGGTGGACCCAAGATGCCGACCACGAGGGTCATCGGACTCGGTTATCTTCGGCAAGATAAAGAAACGCATTGCAGCTAGGGCAACGGACTAGCTTGGAAAGCATGACCCGGTCGATGAGCTGCGTGGTCAGGGTTTGAAAGCAACTTCCGCAAGAGTTAGCCTCAATCGGTGCGAAGGCTTCCTCACCACGCGACGCAACGATGCGGTCGTAGTCAGATTTTGCCGCAGCGGGAATCGTCGCTTCGGCGGCCTTTAGTTGATCTTCCACGCGGGCAAGTTCTTGGTCGACTTCGGCCAGCCGTGTCTCGATGCCGGTTATCCGCTCAGCCGCCTCGCTCTGTTTGGCTGCCAAAACCGTTTCGGCCTCGGAGAGCTCGATTTCAATTGCATCAATTCGTTCGAGGACTTCAAAAATTTCGTCGCCTTGCACACCGTTAGCCTGTTCATCAGCGGCGATTTGATCTTTGAGCAATTGAAATTCTTTGTTGGTCCCGGCGGTATTCAGTTTTGCTTTCAGGCTTTGAACATGATCTTCGCGCGACTTGAGTTGAAGCTGCTTTTCATCGGCGAGCACGCGAGTCGATTTCAAATTGGCCGCGATCGAGTCACATTCAGCCTTTGCTTGCTCGACGGTCGCGTTGACTGCTTTGATCTGGAGGGGTCCGCGACGCTGCTGACCACTCAGATCGGCTTTTTGCTGATGAATACGGTGCAATGTGCGAAGCAACTGGGAATCAATATCGATCGGGGTGGGCGCGGCCATGCAGATTCCGGTGCGGGATCAATGAAAAGCGAAAAATCGTGGGTCTCCGACAGTGAATTGTCAATCACTTTTTTCCGGGACCTTTTGTAGGATCTCCAACAGCACTGTGTCGGTGTCGATTCCTTCGGCCTGGGCTTCGAAGTTGAGCAGGGTGCGATGCCGCATCGCGGGAAGGAAGACGCGTCGTAGATCCTCGAAAGCAACGTTGAATCTTCCATCCAGTAATGCCCGGACCTTGGCAGTGAGTGCGAGCGTCTGCGCCCCCCGAGGGCTGCTGCCCCATCGGACATATTGATTGGTGATTGGGACGCTATGCGGTCCGTCGGGATGGGTCGCCATCGTCAAACGCACCAGATAATCCTGAACATGCGGCGCTAAGATCACATCGCGAACCAGGGCTTGCCAACGTCGGATTTCATCACCATCCATGACTTTGTCGATCTCGACCGTTTCGCCTCGGGTCGTGCGTTCCACAATCGTGCCCAATTCCTCACGCGTGCTGTAACCCACGACCAGTTTGAACAGAAAACGGTCCATTTGGGCTTCGGGCAATGGATAGGTGCCCTCTTGCTCGATGGGATTCTGAGTCGCCAGGACAAAGAAAGGCTGATCCAAGACGAACCGTTGACCGGCCGCCGTGACAGTGCCTTCCTGCATGGTTTCCAACATCGCCGATTGCGTTTTTGGGGTCGCGCGATTGATCTCGTCGGCAAGGAGTATTTGAGTGAAGACAGGCCCTCGTTGAAATTCAAAGTGCCGTCGGCCTTCTTCGCTTTCGACGATCATGTTGGTGCCCAAGATATCGGCGGGCATCAAATCCGGTGTGAACTGGATGCGGCTGAAGTCAAGATCGAGTACCTGTGCCAGCGTGCGGACCAGCATCGTTTTACCGAGGCCTGGTACTCCTTCCAGCAAGCAATGGCCACCGCACAGCATTGCCGTTAAAACGCCATCGACGATGTCGTCATGACCAACGATCACCCGGCCGATCATCTCGCGGATGGCAGCGTACCGATCACGAAACTGAGTCGCTTCGGATTGCATGGTGTCAACGGTGGACATGAATACCTTTGTGACGTGCGGAGGCTATGGATGGTGTGGGAGCGTCATCGGCCGGTTGATTTGATGTGGGATTATTCCAAATCAGTCGATGGGATTCCGACGGCTTTTGCTGGGTTCAATTAGTTGTTCTTGACTGGCGTTGGCATCGTGGCAGCCAGCTGCGTTTGCCACTGGCGTAATTGTTGACGAAGTTGATCACGTTGCGTGGGGCGATCTGCGGCCAAGTTGTGTTGCTCACCTGGATCAGTCTGCAAATCGTACAGCTCGCAAATGTCCTCTTCATAAAACTCGATCAATTTGTACCGGCCCGATCGCACAGCCGCACCGGGACGCCATCCTGACCCGTGGTAATGCGGATAATGCCAATAGATCGTTCGTTTGTTGGCCGCCGCGAGGGCATCGTGATTGCCTTGCAAAACCGGCAACAGACTGATGCCATCGACATGACGTGAGGAGGCCGGAAGCCCAACCACATCCAGGATTGTGGGCGCCAGGTCTGTGCTCAATGCGATTGCGTCGCAAACGCGACCAGATCGACCGGGCGTCATCGACGGCGGCAATCGAATTAGCATCGGTTCACGAATACCACCTTCATAAAGCCAACCTTTGCCCGATCGTAGCGGCTGATTGGACGTCGGACCAACACGTGGTTGCCGACCGCGTGGGTTGGGGCGTGTTGCCAAACCACCGTTATCGGAGAAAAATAAAATAAGCGTGTCGTCGTCGGCACCACTTTGCTGCAGAGCATTAAGGACTCGACCAACGCTGGTGTCCACGGCGGCGACCATTGAGGCGTAATCGGCGCTATCTTGTCGGGATCGCGTTGTGTTGCCACGGCCATCGGGCAAGCCTAGCGGAGCGTCGGCCGTATCGGCTCCAAATAGGGTCTTAGCTTTGGTTCGAAAATGATCGATGGTTCGATTGTCAGCCGTGATGGGTGTGTGGACGTTGTAGTAACTCAACATCATGAAGAAAGGTTGGTCTGTCGCGTTGGTATTGATCAGCGTGACGGCTTCGTCGGTCAGACGTGTTGTTAGATACTCGTTGTCACGATTGGCACTTAACTGAGGGTTCTTCCAAGGTGAATAGTAGCCACCCGGTGGTGACCCCTTATCACAACCGCCGATGTTGATATCGAAACCCTGGTCCGTTGGATAATGGCCTTGATCGCCGAGATGCCACTTGCCCAAAAACCAGGTTTGATAGCCCGCCGATTTGAGAAGTTCGGCGATGGTGATTTCTTTGAGTGGTAGCTCGTCGAAGTCGGTCACATGCTGGAAACGGCGATCTGGAACTCGCTCGGCGGCCATGCCGGGGATCCAATCAGTGATTCCAACCCTAACCGGATGTCGACCGGTTAGGATGCTGGCGCGTGTGGGTGAACACACGGGACAAGCCGCATAGGCTTGTCGGAATTGAACGGAGGATGCTGCTAACGCGTCAATTCGTGGCGTTTCATGAAATGTGCTGCCGTAGCAGCCCAGATCGGCCCAGCCAAGATCATCGACCAGAAAAAGCACGACATTGGTTCGTTTCGATGTTGGCGTTGCAATGTCATTTGCCCAAATCGCATTCGAATTTGATAACAATGCAATAATCCATAGCGAAGCAGCGACCATTCGAATGATTGCGTTGCGATGCGTGCGTTCAAAGTGCGGTGTGCCGCGGTGTCTTGTTTGAACAACAGACGCCGGGTGTTCGAATGATGATGACATGGCCACGTGATCTAATCGGGATGCTAACTGACTCGCATCTTACCCAAAGCGCATCGACACTGGGGTCGCG
>JBCCJB010000347.1:0-4680 GCA_039028015.1 Planctomycetota bacterium | reverse complement strand
GGCAGGACTAAATTAATCCGAAGGAAACGCACGCCTTTGCCATCTTGCCCAGGTTTTCAGTCGAGCTGACGGCGGCGACGTGATCGCAATGATGTGGCGACCCAATGCCATTTCCGTTTGCGGCTGAAACGAAAAATGCTGCTACGTTGAGCCAATCCGAAACCCAGTGACAGCCAGCGATGAGCCGAACGCGCTCGCGTCGGGCCTCAATTTCGCAATGAGTTTCGAATGCTACCCGACGCTACCGCGTTCGGCTCATGCCTTCTCGAATGGGCTCTAAGCCGCGTGAGACGTTGAACCGGCAAAGGTCTTGGTCGCCACCTTTTGTCGGATCACATCGTTGTTGTTATTTGCAGCGAGCTTGTATTCCTCGGGATCAAATTGAGCCTCGAGATTGCGAAGGCTTTGCTCAATTCGGTTGCCCATATCGGCTATTGAGTCGCGTCCATCCGCAAATTGATCGGGTCGCGGGTAAATAGGGTCGCCGAAATGCACCCGCAAATTCGTGAACGGGACCAGCAACTGCAAGCGATCCCAAGAGTTCCGAAGGATCACTCGGCGACGCGGAATCAAGACGACGGGAATGACAGGCACGTTGGCCTTGTGAGCAACCATGGCCGCACCGGGTTGCACACGGCCGCGTGGACCTTTGGGACCGTCAACGGCCACCACGGCGGAATGTCCAGCGCGAACGTGTCGAATCATTTCGACCAGGGCCGTCGCGCCACCCTTGCGACCTGTCCCGCTACTGCCTCGGATCGGAACCAGCGAGCACGCTTTCAAAGCGGGAACAATCAGTTCCCCATCCTCGGATCGCGACACCATCGCACCGCATTTTGCTTCGCTCATCGACAGCGCGGCGACTTGGTGGGCGTGCAGGATCGCGTAGACGTAGTGCCGCCCCGTGCGTGACACAATTCGGTCACGATGATCATTGAAGATTTGTCGGACGTAGGTCAGCCGTAGCAAACCGAGGGTTTTACCGGCAATCAAGCTGGCCATTCTCGAAAACAACCAATGACACCAGCGACGCATCGGGTTGCTTGATCGACGCTTCCTCATGATTGCGTTGCTTCGTTGAATTCTTGTAACGATACCGAGCGATAAGTCACCCGCATTGCCTGCGTCCGTTGAAGCTGGTCTTGGACAACAGGATCGAGGGAATCCTGAAAGTCACATTGGCTGTGATACACCATTTCGTCCGCATTTGTCTGACGAACACTCAAACGTGTTTTGGTTGCAATAAGGTCATGTGCTGCCAGGTAGTCATTCAGTGTCATGCGAGCAAACGGAGGCAGGCCGCTTGGCCGAATCATCGTCAGACGACATAGCCAATCCACATAACGACTGAATTGACGTTGATGAGTTTCGTGCTTGGCACGTGCGGTGGTGACCTCATAGCTCACACCGGGGAAATCGATGCGGACTTGATGTTTCGCAATCGCTTGGACCTCGGCAGTCATGCCCAAACGGGTGCGGGTTTCGCTGTCGGTTACCTCTGCCATCAGACGTGATGCTTCGCGCAGTAGCGATGACATGGCCAATGTCGTGCGGATTTCGTGCTGACAATCCAGCAGCACGATTTCTTGCTTTTCGAAGTCGACGATCGTGCGAAATGGCGATGACGTCTGCGACCAGTCATAAACCACATCGTCATGGAAAACCGTGCGGTGTTCGGCCAGCGGAGCATCAGCCGACTGATCGGTCGTGATTCGGGTTAGGACGACAAACGACGAAGCGGATTCAAAATTCGCCTGACCAAACAGCGGTGAGGCGATCAAGCCGGAAAAACCAAGCAATGCTCCGAGCATGACGCGCAATGTTCCCAGCATGAAGCGCTTGCCAGCATGCGGTATGGAAAAGCGGGGACCAGACCGGTCACGCGACGTGGTCGTTGGCACGGCCGAAATCCATCGGAGAACTGGGACGAGGGACGCAAATCTATCGCCGTTAGCGATACCGAATCAGTCGTCCCGGGGTCTAGCTCAGTTTGCCGTGATCACTGAATCTCCAGCAACTCAACTTCGAAAATCAATGCCTCGTTGGGCTCAATCACAGGGGGACGACCTCTGGTTCCGTAAGCCAATTCAGACGGAATGAAAATCTTCCATTTGCCACCCGTTTTCATCTTTGGCAACGCAATCTTCCATCCTGGAATCATCTGATCCAGTTGTGCGGTCATTGGCTCGTCGCGTTGCACGGAGCTGTCAAAAACCGATCCATCAATGTGAGTTCCGGTGTAGTGAACCAGAATCGTGTCGTCGACTTTGGGGCTCGCTCCAGTGCCTCTTGTGATCACCTTGATTTGAACACCCTGAGCGAGCGTTTGCACCCCTTTGGCGACTGCGTTTTGAGATAAGAACAGTTCGCTTTTCTCTCTGTTTACGATACCCGCTTCGCGCATCTTGGCTTCCTGTTCCGCCTGAAGCTTCGATTGACGCTGTTGAAGCAGCGCTTGGATCTTTCCTTCCATTTCGATCAGCTGCTCTCGCGAAAGTGCGGGTTGTTTCTTGCCAATCGAATCGGCCAAACCTTGACGTACGCCGTCAATCGTGAAGTCGCTTGGCTGAAAGCCCTGTTGCTGGAAAGATTGCCCGACACTGAAGCCCAAAAAATAACCCATGGGATCCGCGACGGTCGCGGATGCTTGGCTGGTCTTGGCAGCGTCACCATCCTGGGACTGGGCCACGCCGGGCAGCAACAGAACGACACAAAACGGGATCACGATGCCTAGTGCGGATGATGGCATTAGCTTTGTTCGGTACATGATTGGGTCGCGATAGAGAGTTGATGTGAATGGGGAGGAACGGATGAGGGGCTATTTTGGTATCGATACGACAACCGAAACGATGATGGCGAGCAGGATGAGTCCGGCCAAGATAGCGACGCGGTTCCAGCTAACGGGTTCCTTGGCCTGACCGCCAAATCGAGCCTCAATCTGTTTTTCCAGTAGACGCCGGCCCTTCTCAGTCACGCTTTCAGCGGAGACATCGGATGTTGCATTTTTGGTTGACGCGTCACCATCGCTGTCTGTGGAAGAAGCATCGCCCACGTCACGATTGCTCAATTGGTATTTGTCGCCAATCTGCAGCATCACCGCCTGAATCGCTCGGGCATTAAACGGTCGGTTTTAAGGATCCTTAGCCAGGCATTCGGTCACGATCTGGTCGAGTTCCTCGGGCGCGTCTCCGACCAATTGGCCAATCGATGGCGGATGCACGCGAAGGTGTTGGTCAAACAGTTGGGCAAAGTTCTCACCCAAGAACACCTTTCGATTGGTCAACATTTCAAACAAACAGCAGCCCAAAGCATACAAGTCGGTCTTGCCAGAAATATGTGCGTCACCGGTGATTTGTTCCGGCGACATGTACGCATGTGTGCCCACGGTCAGTCCCTGATTGGTCAGCGACGCGTCGTGCAGGTCACGAGCGATTCCGAAATCACCCAGCTTCACCGTCGCATCGCGCGTCAAGAACAAATTGCCAGGTTTGAGATCTCGGTGAATCACGCCATGATTGTGAGCGCACTGCAGTGCCGAACTGATCTGCCGTGCGACATCAACGACGACCGGCCATGCGAGCGGACCGCTCGATTCCAACAGTTCCTTGATGGTGCCGCCGTCGATCCGCTCCATAACATAAAAGAGCTGACCGGATTCGTTGCCGCCTCCGAAGTAACCAACGATGTTGGGGTGCTGCAATCGTTCGAGAATCAACATCTCGCGACGAAACCGCGCCTGGATGAGCTCGTCTGAACTTACCGCTGGATGCAGACGTTTTAACGCGAGATCAGTTCCACGCAGTGCTTCGGCGGCGGGATGGACTTCACCGTCGCGGACACGCGTGTCGTAGATGGTCCCGACGGTGCCCACACCCAGAACGACGCCCAACTCGAAGTCTTCCAGGCGAAGGTGGGGCATGGAGGTGCTCTATAGGCCAGCAATCTCTTCGATTCGCACCCGTGTATTGACTTGACGGTGACCGGTGCGTTTCTTGCTGTGTTTGCGGCGGCGAAATTTTTGAACGTAAATTTTCTTGTCTTTCTTCGTGCCCAGCACGGATGCTGTGACCGAAACGCCGTCCAAAACGGGCGTACCTAATTTTAGACCGTCATCGCCACCGACCGCTAGCACTTTGGGAAACTGCAAGCTTTCGCCTTCGGCAATCTCGCGAAAATCAACGTCGATTTCCATGCCGGGCTCGACGCGATATTGGCGTCCACCGTCGACAAATATGGCGTACATGAGCTTGAAATGTTGGGTGTGCGGAGTCAGGAAACTAGGCGAACTCTTCAAATTAGGACGCGAGAGCGTAGCGGCGTCTCGCATCTTTGAACAGGGCTAATCATCCTTTTGTGGTGGGTCGGGTTGGGTTGGGGCCGACAGCGTTGCGACATGCTTCTGCCGCACAACCGTGCCGTAATACGGTTGGCCCGAAAAGCTCTGCCTGCTTTCAAACGATTCGCCACTACTCTGCCGTTTCTGCTACCTGCAACTTTCAATGAACGAATTGTCCGTGTCCCGAAATCTCGCGATTGTTGTTTTTGTGGCCACAAGCGTGATTGCCATGCTGCCAGTCATTGCTAACGCGCAGGTCGTTTTGAATTCTCAGGCCGTTCCGAATTCTCAGGCCGCTGCGCAAGATCAATCCGATGACTCATCGAGCGTCATCAGGCCCGACG
>JBCCJB010000346.1:0-4688 GCA_039028015.1 Planctomycetota bacterium | reverse complement strand
TTGGATGAGAGATCGAGGGGAAAACGGCCGGGCGTAGCTTATCGGACTGACCCGTCGATACCAGAGGCGAAGTCACCCACCGCCAACCAGCGTCACAACTTCAACGGCGTCGCCATCTCGGACGATCGTCGAATCATGTTGTTCGCGAGGCACGACCTCGCCGTTGACCTCAATGGCCAAATAGTTTGCCGGCACATCGACATTGCGAACCAATTCGGCGATGGACATTGGCCGAGCCACATTCTCAGACTTGCCGTTGACGATCACGTTGATCACGACGAAATCCTCAAGCGGTCTCTTCTTCGAAAGCAGCATCGAAGGCGCGGCTGCTAGGACTAAAATCAAGCTTTTTCGTGAACTCGCATGCTTCACGGGCACCAAACGTGCGCTCCATCCCGCTGTCTTCCCACTCGATCGACAACGGTCCTTGGTAATCAATCACATTGAGTGCACGAATGATCTCTTCGAAATTCACGCCACCTCTGCCTGGGCTTCGAAAATCCCATCCACGCTTGGGATCGCCAAAGTTCAGGTGGCTCGCGTTGATACCCGAGCGACCATCGAGTGTCACGATTGCATCTTTGATATGCACGTGATAAATCCGATCCGGAAATTCACGAATGAATTGAACGGGATCGATGCCCTGCCACAGCAAATGGCTCGGGTCAAAATTAAATCCAAATTCCGGACGATGATCGAGAGCTTCGAGTGCCCGATGAGCCGTATAAATATCGAAGGCAATCTCGGTCGGATGAACTTCCAACGCGAACCGAACGCCGCAGTCCCCAAACACATCCAAAATTGGATTGAACCTTTCAGCCAACAAATCAAATCCGGCATCCAGCATCGCAGGCGGCACCGGTGGAAACGAATAAATCAGGTGCCAAATGCTGCTACCTGTGAATCCATTGACAACATCCACGCCAAATTTCTGGGCCGCGCGAGCGGTGTTCTTGAGTTCTTCCGCTGCCCGCGTGTTGACGTCGGCGGGACTTCCGTCGCCCCAGACGTATTCGGGCAGGATGGCCTGATGTCGTTCGTCAATTCGGTCAAGGACGGCTTGGCCAACCAAGTGCGCGCTGATCGCATGAGCTGACAAACCATGTTTGTCGAGCAGCTGATGCTTTGCATCACAGTAGCCATCGTCCGCAAGCGCTTTATCAACTTCGAAGTGATCGCCCCAACAAGCCAATTCAATCCCGTCGTAGCCGAAGTCAGCGGTCATCGCCGCCATTTCCTCGATCGGCAGATCAGCCCATTGGCCAGTGAACAAGGTGACGGGACGCGCCATCGAAAACTCCGAGGTGTGGCAAATGAGCGGTAGTGTAACTGCAGGCGAGCATTGTGCGCTATCGTCCGCCCGTCGATCAATTCCCCATCCCTTCGTGGGTCAATGACACATCGCTGACTGAAACAGCACTCAAGATCTCGCGAGCCGAACGCGTTAACGCCTGCCCAATCCAAGAACTCATGAGCCGAATGCGTTAGCGTCGGGACGATGCTGGAAATGCATTGCAATACTGGAACCCGCGGCTATCGCCGTCGGCTTAGGAACGGGCAATGAACCGCAACCCTATTGGATTGTCTTTCCCGGCCAACGTTTGAAAAGCATGTCAAAGCTGCAGCCCGTGGCTATCGCCGTCGGCTGATCACGCTGCTTCGCTTCGCTCTTGGACCACATCGGAATCATCGTGTCGATCCTCGTCAGTGACATCGCCTGTTGAAGGCTCATCTTCGATTTCACGGGACTGAATCGCACGAGTGACACGATCCCATTCGGATTGCCACTGTGATGACCAATGTCGAATCACCTCTAGTTTTTGCATGCCGGAAAGTAGCTGCTGCGCGGCTTGCAATCGTCCTCGATGACGGAATACCCCCGCTAATAACAACAATGCGGGCGGGTCGCGGGGCTCGATGGCCAATGTCGATGTCAATGCCTCTTCTGCCGTCGCGTAATCCGCCTTTAAATAGGCCGCTTGTGCTTCGGGAAATCGATCGGGCTCGTCGCTAACCGCACGTGGCGTCAACAACAGAGGCAATTCACGAATGCTTCGGATGGTCAAAACCAACCATGCGGCAGCAAGTACCAAAATCGCAAGCCAGACGAGCGCGCCGGACATCCAACCGACATAAACGAACTTGGCCACCAGTAAGACATTGATGACCACGGCGAACGCGATCGCTGCGGGCAATGCCGAGAGCCGCCCTCGCCACCACAACTCTGAAAGCCCCGGCCAAAAACAGGTCCAGTAGTGTTTCACGCCAATCGAATCAATTTCCATTCTCGTCGTTTTACTGACGCGTCGCGTGCGGCGGCAAGCGAGATTCGCGGATGATACCAGACGCGATGTCATGGTTCGGTCCCTCGCCATTGGCTGATACCAATGGATTTGCCATTGGTGATTTTTTGCCGATCGCGGCGAGCGTGCTGAGCGTGTTTCTCGTGATGGGCGTGGGAGCGACCTGCCGCACCAAGCAGTGGCTCACCAAGTCCGCAGACATTTCGCTGGCGAAGCTGACCGCGAACGTGTTGCTTCCCTCGTTATTTCTTGATCGCATTTTGACCGACGACTCGTTGTCCTCGCTCGTCGACGTGTGGCAGCCGCCCCTGTTTGGCTTCGTTGAAACGACGTGCAGTTTTCTGTTCGCTCTATTGCTCGCTCGCAAAGTCGGGCCCTGGTTTGGACTTGATACCGATGGCAAGCACCGCGCGTTCGCGCTTTGTGCGGGAATTTGCAATTACGGCTATATCCCGCTTCCGCTTGCCCAGATTTTTTATCCCTCCGCGGAGGTCGAATTGATCTTTCACAACGTCGGCGTTGATCTTGCGTTGTGGAGTGTTGGCGTATCGATCATCGCTGGCACACAGCCCGATGAACCAATCTCGCCCGATAGGCAGCCGCCTCCGTCCCCGCGTTGGAAACGATGGCGAGGCCGACTCTCAAAACTCGTCAGCCCACCCCTGATCGCTGTCGTGTTGGCATTGTCAATTCGATCGACGGGCCTGGATCGATTCATTCCCGGCGCCGTGATGAAAACGCTGGGTTGGCTGGCCGGAACATCCATTCCCATGGGCTTGCTCTTATCCGGTGCAATCATCATCGACTTTATCCGCGATGCCGATTGGCACGGATCGTTCAAAACCATTTTGGCTGCGATCGGCTATCGTCAATTTTTGATGCCGATTTTGATGTTGGCGATCGCCAAGAGTCTTGCCGATTCCGTCGACTTGCAGCACGTGTTGCTGCTTCAAGCCGCCATGCCCGCGGCGATCTTCCCCATCGTGCTCACGCGACTTTATGGAGGTGACACGGCAACTGCGCTGCGAGTCGTCTTGTCGACGTCACTTGCCGCGTTGGTCTTTATCCCCGGGTGGATGGCGGTCGGAGCATGGTTCCTGGGCGTTTGAAGCATCCAGCTGTCGCCGGCCATTTTATCCTGATCGGCTGTGCAGGAGAGCTTTCCTGCTCAATAGTCTTCGCCGCGAAGACGAGCGATCTCCATCGCGTCTTTGTCGCCGCGGCCCGACAGACAGATGACAACGTGTTGATCAGCGGGCAATTCCGATGCGACCTTCATCGCCTTGGCGACCGCGTGGGCCGTTTCCAAAGCGCACAGAATGCCCTCCGTCTTCGCAAGCTGATCGAATGCCGCCATTGCTTCGTCATCGCGGCAATCGACGTAATTCACTCGACCAGTGTCCTTCCAGTAACTGTGCTCGGGCCCCACACCGGGATAGTCCAAGCCTGCACTCATGGAATGCACATCGCAGGTTTGGCCATCATCATCCTGCATCACATAGGAAAAGCTCCCATGCAGCACACCGGGGCTGCCATGTGACAATGGCGACGCATGATCGCCCGGCTCGGCAGACCGACCACCCGCCTCCACGCCGACCAAATCGACGGACTCGTCTTCGACAAACGGATAGAACATGCCCGCGGCGTTGCTGCCGCCACCCACGCAGGCAACGACACAATCGGGCAGACGATCGAAAGTGTCCAAACACTGCTGTCGCGTCTCACGCCCGATCACGGCTTGGAAGTCTCGCACCATCATGGGGAACGGATGCGGACCAATCACGCTGCCGATGATGTAATGCGTGTTATCGACCGATGCCATCCAATCCCGCATTGCCTCATTGACGGCATCACGCAACGTTCGCGACCCCGATTCGACGGCTGAGATCGTGGCCCCCATCAATTTCATGCTAAAAACGTTGGGCTTTTGACGCCGAATGTCTTCGGCACCCATATAAACGGTGCAGGGCAGCCCAAAATGAGCACACGCAGTGGCGCTGGCGACGCCATGCTGGCCCGCACCAGTCTCCGCAATCACGCGCGTCTTTCCCATTCGCAGCGTCAACAACGCTTGACCGAGTGTGTTGTTGATTTTGTGCGCACCGGTGTGGTTCAAGTCCTCACGCTTCAACCAAATTTGGGCGCCTCCAGCCGCTTCGGTGAGTCGTCGAGCAAAATAAAGCGGACTCGGACGCCCAACAAACGTCTTGAGTAACGACGTCAACTCACGCTGGAATTCCGTGTCTTTTTTTGCCTTGTCGTACTCCTCGGACAGCTGATCGAGCGCACGCGTCAGCGTTTCCGGGACAAACCGACCCCCAAAATCTCCAAAACGGCCACGAGCGTCGGGCACGAGGGCGGTAGCGGCAGGTTCTGATATCGAGG
>JBCCJB010000345.1:0-4702 GCA_039028015.1 Planctomycetota bacterium | reverse complement strand
TGAAGACGCTGCCCCGCGTCGTGCGACTTTTTTGATTGAGGGCGAGGATTGGGAACTCGTTAGCGACGGCCATGGTTTTAATGAGGGCGTCACTCCCGGTGCGCTTGGCGAAGTCTATTTTACCGATCTACAGGATTCCAAGATCTTTCGAATCGATGCTGAAGGTGAGACGAAGCTAATTGCGTCCGATACGGGGCAGGCGAACGGTCTGATGATGTCGCCTGACGGACGTTTGATTGCGTGTGCCAATGGCAAAAAGCAAATCGTGGCCTATTCCGATGCAGCGTCTTCATCCAGTCTCTCGGCACCTCAAGTTTTGGCGAGCAATGTGACGAGCAATGATGTTTGTGTGCGACATGACGGGCTGATTTTCTGGACATCACCGAAAACAAAACAAGTCATGCGGCTTTTCCCAGGGCAGTCAACGCCGACCGCGGTAGCGACGGTACCCGGTTGTAACGGGATCGTATTCAGCCCCGACCAAACGCAACTTTACGTGACGGACTTTCGCGGTCGCATGGCTTATGTGATGCAGGTCACAGACGACGGTCAGGTGCAGCACGTCCAACCCTATCTGTACGTGCATTTGCCCAACCGGATTGCGATCGCATCCAATGACGGGATGACGGTGGACACAGAAGGCTACGTTTATGTTGCGACGCGGTTGGGTGTCCAAATCTGTGATCAGCCCGGACGCGTGCATCTGATTATCCCTCCACCGACCGGTGCTCGGTATCCGGCCAATTTGTGTTTTGGAGGTCCTGACTTCAACTATCTTTACGCCGCATGCGGTGACAAAGTCTTTCGTCGTCGGTTATCTCGAACCGGTGCGGTTTCTTGGCGTGAACCGGTCACACCTCCCAAACCTCGGCTGTAAACCCAAACCTCGGCTGTGAACTCAGTGTCACTCGTCATGACTATGTCGGCGTGCAACCTTGGAGCATGGCAACGATGTTTGACGGTGGTGATGTTGTGTCTGGCCTCGGTGCCTTCGATCGCTCAAGAGCGTGACGAGGCCATCAATGTGGCAAAGAGGGCCGTGCAGTTTTTGACGGAGGAAGTCAGCACGCGGGGCGGTTACGTTTGGAGGTACTCATCTGATCTGACGCTTCGCGAAGGCGAGGGAAAAATCACGACGGAAACCGTTTGGGTCCAGCCGCCTGGCACGCCCGCGGTCGGTGAGGCCTTTTTGGAGTTGCATCTGGCGACGGGTGATGGCCAATTCTTGGAAGCCGCTAGGAAAGCAGGCGAGATTCTTTTGAAAGGCCAAATGCGATCAGGCGGTTGGCAGGCCATGATTGAACTGGAACCAACGCGTCGTCGACGCTGGGCGTACCGGGTGGATCGACTGACATCTGGTGCTAAGGACCAGTCGAGTTTGGATGACAACAAAACGCAATCAGCGTTGCATTTCTTGATTCGCTTGGATCAAGCGCTGCAGATGCGAGATCCCAAGATTCATGAAGCGGTTCAGTATGGATTGAACGCTTTGCTTCACCGGGCGCAACTGCCAGGCGGTGGATTTCCGCAAGTTTGGATGGAGCAGCCTGTTATTCGCGATCGCATGATTCTGCAGAAGGCGAGTTTTCCGACAGCTTGGGCACGTCTGTATCCGGGGCATCAGAAATATTGGCACCGGGTCACGCTCAATGACAACTTGGCCGGTGACACGTCAGCCGTCTTGTTTCTTGCTTATGCGGTTTATAAAGATGGCCGATATTTCGAATCGGCGTTGCGGTTGGCTGACTCGCTAGTGCGATTGCAAATGCCCCAGCCTCAGCCGGCGTGGGCACAGCAGTATGACGACCAAGTTCAGCCGACTTGGGCTCGCAAATTTGAGCCACCGGCGATCGCCACCAGCGAATCGTTCGATGTGATCGAAACACTGATGACGACTTACGCGCACACCGGCGATCCGAAATATCTCGACCCGGTCCGGGATGCATTGACATATCTCGAATCCTGTCGACTGGGTGACGGACGTTTGGCGAGATTTTACGAATTGGAAACCAATCGACCGCTCTACATGGATCGGCAGTATCAATTAACGTTCGACGACGTCGATGTGCCTTCGCACTACGCATTCAAAATCAAGGATCGAACAGAATCGTTGAGGTCGCAGGTGGATCGGATTTCGAAGATGTCACGTGAGCAGCTTGATCGGTGGCTTCGTCGCAAACGCAGCGTTGACGATAAACTGGTTGATCACATCATCGGCAGCATTGACGCTCGCGGTGCTTGGGTCATGCCCGGCGAATTGCGATATCATTCACGTAATTATTCAAAGCAACCCAGTGATATCATTTCAATGCAGGTCGCGGTCAATAATTTGAAGGAGCTTGCTCGATTTATCGCAGCGACTCAAACGAGATGAGATCTTGATTGCGTCCAGGTTGTCGACGTGAGTCAGAACCAAGTTTGGTTTTGTGTTCAGTCGGCTGTCGTCGTTGCGGGCATCAATGTCGCTAGGTTTTCCGACTGCGGCCCCGCGCTAACGCGTTCGGCTCACCAGCGTTCGGACCGCACGTCTTCGATCGGTTATTAGTGCTGTGATCGGTAGGCCGATGGCGAGCACTGCATGAGCTTGCGAAAACTGCGGCTGAAGTGAGCGTGATCATAAAATCCGCATGCCAACGCCACACTTGAAACCGTTTCATCCGTCTCGCGAAGCATCCGCGCCGCGTTTTCAATTCGAATTCGCACCAAATACTGTCGCGGTGACGTTTGAAACACGCGTCGGAAACGTCGTTCGAAATGGCTGACAGATAAACCCGCCATCTCGGCTAGCTCCTTCGACGACAGCGATTCAGCAAAGCGTTCGTGCAAATGCGTCAAGACATCGCTGAAGGCTTCAGCCGTTCCAGAAAGCGTTTGCAGACGCTCGATCTGACGTGAGAATCCCGCCACACCGATGACCTGACCCTTGGCATCACGCAGTGGAATCTTGCTGGTGACCACCAAGCGAGGCGAACCTTCATCTTCGGGAGCACTTTCAATGCGGTCGACGATAGGTTGGCCCGATGACATCACGGCCTCGTCATCGGCACGATACTCGTCGGCCCGTGCCTTGGGGAAAAAGTCATGATCGGTCTTACCGATCGCATCGACTTCGTTGGCTACGCCGCAGTATTCGCAGCCGCGACGGTTTAACGCGACAAAGCGGCCATCGCGGTCCTTCACGAAAAACGAAAGCCCAGGCAAGAAATCAAACAGGTCGAATGCTTGGCTGTTTGGTCCCAGCCGACGCATGAATTCATGTTGCAGCGATGTATTTAACACGCATCGATTTTACACAAGAAAGAATGGCCGATGCAAGACACGGGCGCGCTGAGTGTGCAGGATAGTGAGCGTTCCAATGAGGTGTGTGGATTCGTGATAGTTGCCCATCCGCACCGACAACACTGTTTTCTTGCCAATCAAATTTGATGCGTTTCACTTTGCATTTAAGGCTGTTGCTCGGATTGTTCTTAGTGATCCAGCATGCGACATCTGCCGATGAGGTCGATTTCAATCGCGACATTCGGCCAATCCTGTCAGACAAGTGCTATTTCTGTCACGGACCCGATGAGGAAAACCAAGAAGCTGGGCTGCGACTCGACATTCGCGATGAGGCAATCGATTTGATTGAAGATGGCGAACTGATTTACCGGATTAATGAAAGTGATCCTGAGTTTGTCATGCCGCCGCCCGAGTCTCATCTTGTACTCACCGATGAAGAGAAGGCGACGCTAGCGTTATGGGTTGAGCAGGGAGCACCCTACGCCGGGCATTGGGCTTTCGAGAAGCTTCCCGCCAATGTGCCGGTCCCGACCCACGCTTCACCATCGTGGGCGAAGGATCCGATTGATCGATTCACACTCAGCGTGATGCGGGCTCAAGGACTTCAGCCGAACCCCGCAGCGAAGCCGCTGCGATGGTTGCGACGGGCCACATTGGATTTGACGGGGTTACCACCAACGGTCGAACAAATTGGAAGATTTGAACGTCGTCTGAAAACCCAAGCAAACACGGCGTATTCGATTGAGGTTGATGAGCTGCTAAGGTCGACTGCGTTCGGCGAGCATATGGCTGTCGCATGGCTTGATGCGGCTCGCTACGCCGATTCGTATGGTTATCAATCTGACAAACTGAATACTCAGTGGCCTTACCGTGATTGGGTCGTCAACGCATTCAATGAGAATCTGCCTTATGATGAATTCTTAACATGGCAGTTAGCGGGTGACCTATTGGAGGAACCTACCAAGGACCAACTGGTTGCAACGGCATTCAATCGAGTTCATCGACTCAACAATGAAGGCGGTGCCGTGTTTGAGGAGTGGCGGTTGGAAAACGTCGCAGACCGGGTTCACACATTTGGAACGGCCGTTCTGGGTCTTACCTTGGAATGCTGTCGTTGCCACGATCACAAGTATGATCCGATTCCCGCGCGAGATTACTACTCGCTTTCGGCTTACTTCAACTCAATTGACGAAAGTGGTGTGTACGATCGGACTGAAAAGGTGCCCTGCCCATCGGTTTTGTTGCCAACAGAGGAACAGACGGTGGAACTCGACCAAGCCCGCCGGGCAGTCGATGACGCTGAGTTGCGATATCAGCGGATCGTTGCTGAATCCCGAACGCGATTTGAACGTTGGCAATCTTCAAATCCAGAATCGTTGCCGATTCCCGACCTTCGGCTAGCGCTCAGTTTCGACCAGGATTT
>JBCCJB010000344.1:0-4709 GCA_039028015.1 Planctomycetota bacterium | reverse complement strand
GTCGTTGCTGGGTGTGACGCGAATGCGGGCGGTTGCAAAATCAGATTCGGCGATATTGATGCCAAACTCATTCCATTGATCGCCGTTGCGACCGATCACACCCTGCACCGCCGCAACATCGGCCGCATTGACGGGGTTTTCCAAATTAACGATCAGATCATCCGGTAAGATCGATTGGCCATTGTCGATGACGGTGAATTCGAACGCGTCCAACAGCAACTCGCCCGGTACGGAACCCGTATTTGCATTGGCATCGTCAGCAGGCACATAAGTCACCGTATCAATCACGGTTAAGCTGCGTCCGGCGAATGTGACACTCTTATAAGCAAGCGTCAGTTCGGCTCCAGTATCCGTGAAGACCGTCGTCAACGGATTAGCCGCGTTGACCGTGATCGGGTTACCAGCCGAATCAAGAGCCCGAATCGAGTACACGAAATAGTCGGGTGGCTGATTCGATTCATCCTGAGGCGACTCGACCTGCTGCGGATCCGCATCAGGCGTTGCCATGACAATCAAATCGGCATCGGTGATCACCAGAGACGGCGTGGGAATCACGCTGCTGATTGGTTCGGAGACAACAAAGCCTTGATCGGCAGCACCAGGCGCGTCGTTCTCTGGAACCACATTCAGAGTGACGGTCCGGAGGCTTTCGGCATCCGTGATCAGATCGCTGAAATTGTTTTGATTGCTGATGCGATAGGTGAATGAATCAACGCCAAAGAAATCATCATCAGGAATGTAGGTAAACCTTCCATCGAGATGATCTTCGTTGGTGAAGTTGATTTCCAAACGACCGTTTTCGGTTCGAAAAACGCGGACGTCGTCGCCTGGATTGCCAATCGTGGGCGTGGCATTGGGATCAAGGGGTGACGTGACGTTGTAGCGGTAGCGGAACAGCGTGCTGGTGCCCGGTGGTACCGGCGGCACCAACAGATCCGTGACGTTGTTGTTAACAAACGTGGTGTCTTCGGTCAGGAAGAACGTTTCATTACTGCCGTTGGGCAATTGGTCGGCTCGCACACTGACCAGGTAGTCCTCGACTTCGCCGCCGATCGACACACCGTTGGATCCATCCACACTAACGATGCCCGCGCTACCGGTTTCGTTGATACGGACACGCATCCAGGTGTTGAACGGATTGTTCAGATCGATGCCCGCTGTGTTGGACGGAGCCGCTATGTTGACGATGACGCCGCTTGCCGATTCTTGTACCGGCTGATCGATGACGAGGTGCTCTCCATCTCCGAAGATACCGTCATCGTTGTAATCAACCCAGATATTCAGGAGACCGCTGCCTCGGATATCTAGATTGATGTTCGTTCCGGCTTGGTCCAGTGGATTGAGGAAGCCTTGAACCAACTCAGGACTCGCCGTGGCGTCTTGGCCATCAGTGCCAAATTGGCCAAACAGATTCAAAACTTGACCGCCGTCATTGAACGTGACGATTGGCACACCATCTTCATCATCAATCGCAGTCACGGTGACGGTGGCGTTCGTCATGTCCAATTCGGTCCGCAAATCACCACCTCGACGACTGATGATCACGTCCACAACCTCGAACAACGTTTGGGCCAACGAGGCGGGCGTCGAGTCACCGTCGTAAAAGACCGAATTCACTTCGGTCGATGATGGGTTGTCGTTGGTCGTCAGGAACTCAAACTCAAATGTGCCGCCAGGATTCGCACCGGTGGGTTGAATTTCCAGGGTCAAGATTCTTGGGTTGGCACCCGGTGTCAAAGGCGGCACACCCACCACGGCAATCTCGCCGTTGTTGATGGTGACAATGCCACCGAGCTCTTGCTCAGACCAATTGAATACGGTTGCCGTGTCGTCTTGACCAACGGGTTGCCCATCGGCTTCGACATCGATCAAGCGTCCCAATCCTACGTTGACACCGGTCACCAGAGCATGGCGTGGCCCATTGCCAGGATTGTTTGTCGCCGAATCGGCTTGCAGCGTTGTCGCATAAGAAATAGGGGCATCACCAAAATCAAACCGCACACCCGGCATGATGATCGTGAATCGCGTTTCATTGTTACTGCGGTTCGGTTCGACCGGGTTACCCGCCAAGTCCGCAACCGAGTCCACCAAGGTCGCTTCGGTCGGCGATTCGTCGTCACCGGCGAAATTGGACACGATCAACGAGGCGCCTTGAATTAACAACTCGCCCGCACCGCCAGGCACAACCGTGACGTCAGCGTCATCGCCGTTGCCAAAGATCGCTTGAATTCGACTTTGTAATGACCCCGCCACACTGACCGCTTGGAATTGGCTGCTGGGGACAAACGATACGGCAACAGCGCCACCGGCGATGCCGTCGACTGCGATACCGGATGCGAGTGGATCAATGTCAATCAACTGACCATTGGCACCCGCGTCACTCTCGCCCAAATTGATTGTCGCTGCGGTTGCTGGCGTCACGAGCGTGTCGCCTTCAATCAATTCGGGTTGCAGTTGGCCAACAAAGGCATTGGCGATTGACGCGGTCAACGCACTGGCAATCGCGTTGAAGTCGTCCGCCGCGTCGATCACGACCAAACGATCTGGTGTGCCCAAGTTCGGGTTCGTACTGAACAAGAAAGTTTCAGTGACACCGTCAACCGAAATCGAAATCGACTGATTGTCGATCGTCGCCGGGGTCGCGGTTGATGGGATCGACAACGACAACTTCGGCGTGACACCCGGTGTGCCTCGCAATGTCATGAACGGCACATCACCCGCAGTCGGCTGATCTGCCAATAGCGTCAAGGTATCGCCAACGCGGCCGCCAATATTGACGGCTCCGTCACCGATATCGCTTGCCGTTTCGAGCCCGAATCCTGAGTTGCGCAACGCCAGCGCCACACTGGCAGCAACCTCATCGGCGGTCTGATCCCGCTGGAATGAAATGAAGCGAGTCGTGGGCGTGCTCGCACCTGCCGTTCCGTTTTCGTCGAAGATAAACGTCTGCGTGAACGCACCATTGCTAAACTCAAATGCCTGTCCATCGACAACGGTGTTTTCAACGACGCCTCCGTTGGTCCCAATCAGAGTTAGCCCAGTGACACCGGCACCAAAGTTAATGGTGTGACCGGGTAACGCACCCAATTGCAGTATGTTGGAGCCAACGCGGTCGGTATCCGCGTTGATTCGCAGATCCAAATCGCCCGCACCGGATTGTCCATCAATCGCGGCTGCGATCACGTTCCGGATATCCGCAACCGTGGCAGCATTTCGCAAATCAATCGCGAAGTTACCCGAGGCGGTGGCTCCGTTGAGGTCGATCTCAAAAGTTCGCGTTTGCAACCCATCGGGCGTGGTGATCGAAAACGTTTGCCCTTCCGTGAACGCCTCGCGAACATCATCAACTCGGATTGAAGCCAACTGCGGGATGTCCAACGTGTAACCACTGTCGAACTCAAACACGGTCTCGCGTCCATCTTCGGCCACGTCCATTGTGATCGTGTCACCGTCGGCAACCACGCCACCATCGGGCAACGTGAGCAAACGACGCGACTGATTGTTGAGCGTGATTTCGTAGACGCTGTCGGGATTCCAAATACCCGCCAGCGGTGTCAACCGAATCGTTCGATTGTTGTCGGAATACGTGAATGTGAAATCACGCTCCGATAGCAAACGACGACCGTTCTCGGTCACCGTGACCGTTTCGCGTGTGACGGTACTCGGATCGATTCCGACACCGGCGTTGTCAACCAGTTGGATCTCAAAGAAATTCACGTCTTGGTTGACATTGACCAGGCGTACGACCGAATTGCCTGGATCGGTATCGCCGATCGTTAGCAAGTTGTTGGCGTTTCCAGCGGCGTCACCGATGGCATCAAACGGCACGTTGAGCAGTGCCTGTGGTCCTCGGAAATCAGCGCGATCGACGGCACCACGATCGATAAAGACGTTGTTGCCCGTTCCCTGTGGGGCTTCACCCGTCCGACCATCCACACGTCGTTGACCAAAGATGTCAAAGTCGGGTGCGACGATCGGCGATGCACCGATGCCCACCGGCTCTTTGACGGTGGCCAACAAGTCCGCACGGTCGCGAATGCTGGCAACCGACGAATCGGTCGCACCGCTGGCAATCGTTGGCATGAACGCGTTGTTGTCAAACAGCGGCGTCCCGTCGGGCAACTCGATTGTGCTTGCGACAGCGAAAAACCCGTCCGAAAACGCGTCGCCGTTGTCAACAAACAGATTGCTACCGTAAACGGTTGCTGATGAATTGACCGCATCAATGTCAAACCCGGTCGTAAACCCAGCCACCAGGTTATTGAACAAACCAGGTGCAGAGCGTCCGCCGACCGAGACGCCCGAGCCACTCCCACTGCTATTGAACAGCGTGTTATTAACAACACGGCTATACACGTTGGGCGTACCGAGTTGCCCAACGCCGAAGTCACCTCCATCGAGGTCGATTGCTGCGTTGCCGCTATCGAGGATCACATTGTTGGTGATCACAATACCTGGGATCTCTCCAATCGGATTGCCATTTCGCAGCAACCGTGCCACACCGGGTCGCGTGTTCGGATCCGGCGTCGTCAACTGAGTCACACCCAAAAGCGGCGTTGCTCCAGGCCCACCAGTCGATGTCAACGCTTGTCCGGTCGCACCGATTTGAGACGAGATTCCAGCATCGGCGGAGCTTCGAATGAAGTTGTTTTGAATCAGAATTTGGCCCTGAGGCTTCGTTCGATTGACGTCGGTTTTTCCGAACTGGT
>JBCCJB010000343.1:0-4723 GCA_039028015.1 Planctomycetota bacterium | reverse complement strand
CGTTCTGCATCGGCTTTGCCAAACTTCGGCCGCTTCGGTGAAGGCGTATTAGATCGACCCGACGTTGCCGGTTTTTTCTTTGCCATCGGTGACCCCTCCATGGATCATCAAAACGGGCTCGCCAAAGCGTCCGCATCCTGCGTGAGCTTCCCAAAGCTTGCTGATCCTTCAGCACGACTTTGGCGAGCCCGTTTCATGGGCCAGAGCCGGCCAGGCGTGAGCCATAAAAAAACCCAGTCACCGTTCGCGGCGCAGGAATACGCAGCGAAAGATGCCTGGGAAGCTGCTGGCACAATACGTTATTGTCGAGCGATAAATCAACACTCAAACTTTTGAGTCTTTTGACTCTTGGCCACCCGTTTGATTGCCACGCGGACAACAACGCCATGACACGACGCGGATGCGGTTGCGGTTGTTGCAAGGTTTACACGGCAAATTTCACATCAGACCGATATGAACCCTTTGGCGTGCAGTGCCTTTTGCGCCGAGCTCGTCGCATTCGCACGGTAACGGACACCCGGACAGTCGTGGTCCGGTATCGCGAGAACCAGCCAGACCAAACACTGTCGGACACGACAGCGCAGACGGACACCACCGCCGCAGACGTGATCACGACTTCCACCGATGAGGTGCCTGCGTCTGGCAACTTCCGATTTGATCACGCTGTCGACCAGTCGCACTCCAACGGCGAGACAATGCGTGAGTATTTGGACCCGGAAAATCCGGTTGATCGGCCGGATGGCCAGCCGCTGGATGGTGACGTTACGTTTGAAGAAATAGACACTTACACATACGTCACCGACTTCATTCGCCGCCGATTGGCAGTCATCTTTGATGTCAGCGACCAGCATTTGTTTGGAAGCGACCAACTCCAGTCGGCACATCTTTCCACAGATCTTGAACCGTTTGCACCTGCCAGTTTTTCGCCTGCATCAGGAACGCCAACCATTACTCGCAACGTGGTTGCGAGTGGCGTTGAGTCGTCCGCAAATTCAGTGGCCTTTCCAGCTGACGCCGCGGCTTTCGACGCTGCCAACGATTCGATGCCAAGCATGGCATCAATTACCGTTAGTGCCGCACACGCGGACGTGACAGCGTGGCTACCCACGGGTGCTCGCGCCCAGCTGTTGTTTTTGATCGACGCGCCAAAGGATGCCGGCGGCGATGCACTTGAAAACACCGGGGCCTTGTTATCCAACCTGCGTTTGGACATCACGCCGGTCCCAAGCTTGACGGATAGCGGTGCGGACGTTCAAGCAAATTGGAGACAGACGTTCGCGCGAATCGATGGCCAAACGTATGTTTCTGAACAAACCTTGCCGCGGCATGATTTTGAGCTTGATATCAACTTGTTGTCGCATGACGGTTTTTTCAACGATCGCACTCATTCGATCACGATCGATTTGGTGACCCAAAGTGACGCGGTGCCACCGCATGCCGATCCCAATGACGCATGGGATGTCTACCAGACGTTTGAGCTTGAAGCGCGGCAACTTGAGTTTCTTGACAGCTCAGGTACAGGCATAGGGCAGCATGCCGTTATCCGGCTCAATACGCCTGGCAGAAATAGCGTTTTGGACAGCGAACTATTATCGACAAACGAAGAATTCACCTCCGACAACGAAGACATTTCATTGACGCTCCAGTCGCCCCACTGGATTCGTTATCGCGGCCCCGCAAACGGTCGTCCTCCCGTACTGGAATGGACAATGCATGGCGATGACGACAGTGTCAGCGGGTCAGCGAGTGGCCGGCAGGTGCAACTCGATGCTTCGTTTACCCGTATCGAGGCACCAGACGGGCCATTGTATTTACGACTGAGCGTCCACGGTCCGCCCAACGCACTTCGCACACTTGCGATTGTGGGGCTGGCCAATCCGTCACATGGAACGCAACTTTCGTGCGAGGAACGTTTCACTTGTTCCGCAGCTGATCCCTACACGCATGTCGCGTGGGAGGTGGACTCGGTGACGGTTGGCCCCTGGGTTAACGGCGAGTTTCAATCTCGGACGCTCGACCGCGATGCCTGTACCGCTCAATCAGGACAGCATGGCAACGCCATTTTGTATTACGCATGCATTGAAACATTTGATGAATCGACTGGTGCGGTCGTGTCGCGAACTGACGGCCAACTCATCAATCCGTTGCCAATGTCATGTGATTTTTCAGTATCTCGAATTGAACCGAGCGAAGTGTCGACACTTGGTGATTTATCAAGCGCGGGCGATGCGGCATTGTTTGTGATCTCGGAAACTGGGCTAATGGCGGGTGCCGTGTTCCATCGCGATCAAGGCAATCTGATTTATATCGGGCAGTCGTATGTTCCTAGCTTAGACCAATTGCCTGCACAGGTTGACATTGACGCCATGATCGCTGCGATGGCTGGGTCTACCGCAAGCCCGTACTACCTCCAAGTTGCTTCTGACACCTACTCGGTAGACGAAACCTCACTTGCGACGGCGGCGTCGGCAAATGTTGAGCCGGTTCCCACAGCAAGCCGCGTTAGTCTCACGGTCGAGGCCAGTTACGTTGATGACTTCCCTTGGCAAGGTATCTCACTTGTCGAAGGAAACACTTATTACCATATCGTTGGTCGCGGCGGCTTTTTGTCAGCCGGTCTGTCAGCAATCGTTTTCGATCTCGACGCTACCGATCCGCCCGGTTTAGTTATCGCGACGTCAATCGATACGCCCGCCGATGCGATTGCTCAATGGACTTGGGAAGAAATTGATTATTCCGACCTTAATTTGCCACCGCAGTGGGAACCGAGACCAACCGTACCGGACACCAGCGCCCAATGGAGCGTCGCGGTCACACTAGTGAAAAGCGATCTGGTGTGAAGCGTCGTACGCGTGATGAATTTGCGGAAGCAATGGAAGTTTGCCGCAGTTGCGATTTCTATGGACCTGATTCGCGAGGCAGAACCGGGTGCCTTCTACTTCTGCCATTGTGCCCGAGTCGGATCGGCGGCCGCATTGCATTAGGGCATGGATGTTTGGCTGATCCACCGCGGTATGGACCCAATACTGATTGACTTGTAACGGCTAGCGGATACGCTCCGGTTTCCTTACGCATCACTCACCAAACCACCCCCAACGTTCTGGGCATTCTGCGCGGATTGCTTCCGCGTGTGATGCGTAAGGCCGGAGCGTTGGGGACTGCGCTGACCATGGAGCCTTACCCATGTCAACGACGATTCTTGAGAATCAATACGCCACCGCCATCCTGGCCGCTGGCAACAAACGGTCAACGTTCGATGCTTACTGGCCACACGTGCAAGCCTTTGTGGCTCACACGCGATCGCGACGCGGCCGATCAATTACCAGACGCGACATTGAAGCCGATGACGTCTACGCGTTTCGTGATCACCTGGCACGCGCGCGGAATCTTTCGCCGGCCGCACGCAACCAAGCCATGTCTGCGGTTCGGTTTCTATTTGCTCGCGTGTTGCGAACCGACTTGGTCGAACATGACGGCGACGCACTGAATGCGAAAACGCCTTCGCGTCGACGTCGCAAGTCGTTGCCGCGTAAATCAATTCTGAAATTCTTTGATTACCTGCCGCGCGAGGTCCGGTTGATGGCGAATCTGCAATATGCCGGCGTGATGCGGATCGACGACGTGGTGAATCTTCGCTGGAAAGACATTAACTTTGACGATTGCCAAATCGCGATCGCATCATGCAAGCATGACCACTTTCGGATTGTACCGTTTCCGCGTTCGGTCCACGATGCGGTACGGCAGCAAATGAACCGCGTCCGGACGCTTCATGCGATGGACATCCGTCACAAACGATACGGCGTCAGCGTGCCGTACGCGTACGCTCGCAAGTCACCATCGGCACCGATGGATTTTGGTTGGTGGTGGGTGTTTCCATCACGCAAGTACTCCATCGACCCAGCCGACGGCGTGTTCAAACGGTACCGACGACACAAGGATGCAGTTCGAAAGACTTACAAACAAGCCCGCCGCGATGCTGGGATCTTGCAAACGCTGACCCCGCACGACCTCCGACGCAACGCGGCAAAGCATCTTCACTACCGCGGCATGCCAATCAAGCGACTGCAAGACATCCTAGGCCACGCACGCCTCGAGCAAACTAGAGCGTATATCCTGGACGACGAAACCCAAATCGACGGCACAATGTCACCGTTCGATGACTTAATGCGGTGCGCCGGATAACACCGCTCACAACCAATTCCCCGGCGCCCCGCGCCGGGTATTAACTTGTTACCGGGATTCTGTTTGCGGCTTTCGTCCCGGCTTCGGCCGTTTCTTGGACCATCGTCGCACTGATGAGACGGATACTAATGCAGTGCCGCCGACCGTTTCGACGACTTCCAGTTTTTCGTCTCGACGCTTCACCGCGTCAGTCAGAGTTCGGCGATTCACGCCGACTACTTTGGCGGCTTCCGCAGCCGTTCCGTATTTTTTTGGGTCGATCATGACTTCGCTCGCACAATGCAACCCGGCAGACAAAGGTAGCTTGTGCCGTGTTCATCAAGTGATTCGATCGACGTGTAGCCCAGCTTCGCGGCAGCTTGCCCGCGAAGTCGCTGCAATGCCCATTCGCCGCTGATGTCGTAGTCTTCGACGTCAGTGATTTCGCACAATTCATCGCGATCGCTCTCGCTGATCTTGCTGTCGTAGAAAATCGCGTCGGCGATCGTTTCGTTGCCGTTGCAAACTTCCATGCACGCATCCCAAAATCCTTCGACTTCCG
>JBCCJB010000342.1:0-4727 GCA_039028015.1 Planctomycetota bacterium | reverse complement strand
TGATTCCGCTGCTCTAACCAGCTGAGCTATGCCGCCGCAACGCTGCGAACTGTAGAACATCCCGACATTGATGAAAAGCGGTCCCGTCACCGCCGTTGGCCCCGGAAACGTCCAGCTGGACTATACTCTGACGTGGGAGCCGCCGGGCATGATGTCTTTTCGCTTGGGTTTCTTTCTCTTCTAGCAATGGTTTCATGGGCGTTCGTTTTGCCTGCCACGGGTGCGGTAAGCGACTAAACATCAAAGCAGAGCTCGCAGGTCGTCGAGGCATTTGTCCAAAGTGCCAAGTCCGATTTCGTATTCCGCTGCACGACTGCCCAACGTCAACGCCCGTCACGACGGCCGAACCGGCGTCACAGAACAAATCGAGTGCCAATGGGGCACTGGCCGTTGGCTCGCAGCGTCATGAACAGGTCGCTGTGCCGAATGGTGCGATCGCCGAAACGGCGACCATTGCCGAAGTGGCTGGTGCGAGCGACTCAAACGGATCACACGCATCAGGCGCGGCGGAGCCGGCCAACGGCAAAAGCTCGTCCGATCGCGTCATTGCAAAAGCAACGCAGAAGTCAAACGAGACAATCCCGATCGACGTTACGACGAACGGCAATACTCAGGATCCGTTCGGTGGCTTGGATACGACGTGGTATGTTCGACCGCCTTCAGGTGGACAATATGGGCCAGCCGACGGCCCGACGATGCAGCAGTGGTTATCTCAAGGACGTGTTGCCGAAGTATCGATGGTGTGGCGTGACGGTTGGCCTGACTGGCGGTCTGCCCAAGGCGTTTTTGCCAATGCTCCCGAAGCGCCGTGGCATCCCCAATTTGCAGAATCGCACCTGCATCAATCGTCAATTGGCGTTGCGTCGGCTTCTACCGCCGATGCGGTCACCGCGGATCAATCGGCCGAATCGCCCGTAGAACGTCCGGCAGTTGCGTCGGCTCAGACGGATGCATTGGTCGCCGATTTGGAATTGAAGGCACGTGGCGGGCCGTTACCCACGAACCAGCGAAATCGATCGAGAAAACGATTGGTTCTGTCGATCTTGATGGGCATCGTGTTCCTGGGCCTTGTATCAGCGCTGGTTGGCGTTGTGATGTATCGTTGAGCAGAGCCCGTCCACGCCTGCGAAGCATCAAAAAGTGAAATGCGATTACGCTCAGGATCGCTCTGGCGGTTAGCCAGGCGAATCGGACATTATTAAGGCGTGCGATGAACGGATTCATTCCAAGACTGTCTCAACCATAGAGTCAGCCAACACACGATTGTTCCCGCCTCGCCGCCCGCCAAGGCTCCTTCCGGCCAACAGGTCCCTCGATGCGTTCAAAATCGCTCAAACCGTCAACCCTTACCGTTACCGCGTCTGCTTTTGCGATCCCATTTGGGCTGCTGTTACTGTTGACGGCGTGCCAGCCCAACGTTGATCGATTACTCAACAAGACGGCTGAGTCCGAATCCAAGGACAAACCCGCAGCAATCTCGGACGCCGACTTCATTAAGGTGACCGCGCGGGACGAATTGACACTCGTCAAATTCGGCGCGACATGGTGTCCACCGTGCCGAGCGATTGATGACGAATTGAAAACCATCGAGGGTCGCTTGGGAGATGTTGAGGTCGTCGTCATCGACGTTGATGTGAACCCAGAGCTGTCTCGTGAGTTTCGGGTCAACGGAATTCCGAAATTAATGCTCATCCGTCAGGGAGAGGTCGTTGACGAACGCGTCGGATTCCAAAGTGCTGAGAAATTGACCAAGTGGGTCAACGAAGCGAAGGCGTTGTAGCTGTGAGGTTATCCGACACGTGCAACGGCGATCGCACTCACGTTTGATCAAGCACAGGTCGCACGATCACCCGGGCACCCTGTTTCGCGATCACTTTGACGGCGATGCCCGTTGCGACGTAGTCGCCTTCGGTGACCACATCGAGGGTTTCGTTGCGAACCATCATTTTGCCGCCGGGTCGCAGCGGTGAGATCGCTTGCCCCTGGTCACCGATTTCCACCCGCTGCCACATCGGAACGGCTGTTGGCAACTCCGAGGATTGAGCGTCCGGGGCCACCGAAACGGTGCCCGAATCGGCAAGTTGAGGCCGCAGGGTCAATCGATTCAGTCCCGGGATCTCCCCGATAAAGGTCACCATCACAATCAACGTGATCAGGAAACCCAGAAACGCGGCTGCCACGGTCAGGACGTCTCCGCCCAAATCGGTCCAGCCGGCTGTGGTTTCAGGAATCACGAGTCGTCGCGACGCCATCACGAGCGAAAGCATCGTCATCGCCAAACCGGAGATCCCCGCGACGCCAAAACCTGGAATCACGAAGACTTCGGCAGCCATGAACGCAATGCCCATGACAAACAGAAGCACTTCAAGCCAACCAGCGGTGCCGCCGAGAAATCGACTCCAAAAAAACAAACCGAAGCACAAGAGCGACAACAGACCGCCGATCCCCAAGCCGGGAGCGGACAGTTCAAATCCGAGCGCCGTCAGTCCCAGTAGCACCAACAAAAAAGCCGCCGGTTTCGAATTGAGAATGAGCACCACCGTATCGATGCTCGTTCGCTCAATCTCGGGAACCGGTCGCGTCAAATTCAAGACGTCAATCATCTCATCGCGGCTTTCAACCGTTTGATCAGCCATGCCCAGCTCAACGGCGCGTCGACCGTTGACGGTAAAAAACATGTCTTTGCCTGCCTCGCGGATGGGCTTGCCCAGCGTCCACTGCTCGGCGTCGTCCATCGCTTCGAATTCTTTGTCCGAGATGTACTTGGTTTGGCCGGTCGCGTCATTCGTGGCGATGTACACGATCATATCTTTGTCCGTCATCTTTTCGGCCAGCGCGAGCGGTCGCCCGGTGGCTTCGGCTGTATCACGAACCTTTTGTGCCAGCACGCTCCGTGACTTTGCTTCGGTGTAACGAAACGCGCCGTCGGGACCCAAAACAATTTCACCGGCGTCACCCATGCGAGCGTCCGGATGCATGATGATCGTATCGGTCGCCAGCGATACCAAAGCCGCACCACTGATCGCGTCCTTGGCGATGTAGGCGACCGTTTCGACATCGTCTGCTTCCGCGACCATGTCCATCAATTCGAACGTGACGTCGACCCATCCGCCTGGCGATTCAATATCCAGCACGATGACGTCAACACCCGACTCAACAGCCTCGGCAAACTTCCGCTTCAGTAGTGCACCACTGAGCGGATTGATGTCCTCATGCAGTGGGATGATGATGCCTTTGCGAGGACGCAACTCAATGTCATCGGCGGCCAATCGATTGGTCAGGGTCGCCAACAAGACAACCGGAATCAGCAGTAACAAGGCGTCGACGAGCCAGCGATGTCGATTCAGAACGAATGCAGCAAGCATGGTGATCAAACCCGACGCCAAAACGATGGCACAAACAACAACAGAACACTAAAGATCTCGACGCGACCAAGCATCATCAGCCACGTGAACAACAGTTTGGCTCCCTGGGAAAAGCCAGCATAGTTTTGGGTCGCGCCAACCACGCCCAATCCAGGTCCGATATTGTTCAAGGTTGCGGCGACAGCACTGGCGGTGTCCACCAGTTTATGTTCCGTCTGGCCTTTCCAGGTTGAATTGGGTTCCAGTGTGATCAATCCCAGCCACGAAAATGTGAAGATCGCCAAAACCATGCAGAAATAAAGCAAGATCTGTCCAGGCAAACGCGGATCATCGACCGGCGTGCCACCCATCCGTAAAGGCCGCACAACACGCGGACGATGGGCGCGCTCAACTTCCGATCTGAGGATTTTATAAAACAAAACGTGCCGAATCACTTTCATTCCGCCACCAGTGCTGCCGGCACAACCGCCGACGAACATCAACAGCAGCAGGATGCCCCGCCCGAAATTATTCCACTGATTGAAGTCTGCCGTGCCATATCCGGTCGTCGTCAAAATCGAAACGACTTGAAAGAGCCCGTTGCGGATTGATGAGGCCAGCGTCTCAAAGCCGACGTCCCCGGTCCGCATGCCAAAGAAGACAATGCCAAAGGTCACCAGCCCGATGATGCCAGCAAACGCACGAAACTCGACATCATGCAACAGCCGACTCGGACGGCCGATCAGAGTCAGGTAAAGCAATGTGAAGTTGGTGCCCGCCAGAATCATAAAAACGATCGTCGTCGATTCAATCAACGGGCTATCGAAACCACCCAGCGATCGGTTGTAGGTGCTGAAACCACCGGTCGCCATGGTGCCAAAGGCATGGCACAGCGAATCAAACGGCGACATGCCTTCGATGGCATAGATGATGGTGAGCACAATGTTCAAACCAACATAGATCGCAGCAAACACCAACGCCGTATGTTGCATCCGAGGCATGCTGCCCTCCTTCGTTGGTCCCGGCATCTCAGCCCGCATCATGGCTTTGCCCGCGGAGCCCTGGCCAAGGATGGCGACAAACAGCACCACGATGCCCAGCCCGCCCAGAAAGTGCGTCCACGATCGCCAAAACAAAATGCAATGTGGCACCAATCCGGCTGACTCGAGATCCGTTAGCACCGTCGCTCCGGTCGTGCTGAAACCCGATTGGGATTCAAACATGGCCTCAATGAATGTGATCGGTTGTCCGGCTTCAACTTGCGTGCCGGAGAGGTAATACGGCAATGCCCCCAACACCGTTGCCGACACCCACGACAAGCCGACGACAGCCATCGCTTCCTTGGCATACAGTGGCGCACCAATCCGATGCCGTCGGCCGAGA
>JBCCJB010000341.1:0-4745 GCA_039028015.1 Planctomycetota bacterium | reverse complement strand
TTTTCAATGACGGCATCGTATTGGGCGATACATTCCACGTCAGCGCCGTCATCGCGACGATCATGCCCGTCACAATGCTGTCAATACGACAGCGGAGGATCACTGGCGCAATCATTTGTTCAGTTCGCTATCGTCGCTGACCAAATCCGCCATCAAATAGCTTCGCAGGCTATTGATAATCTGTTTCATACTGGGCTGCCAATTGCGATGTCGGCGATCCCGGTTGCGCGTCGGTGTGATCCGCACGGTGACACGCGTTTCCGTGATCGTACCGCGACGTCGTTGCTGTTCAGGAATCGTGTGAATCTCCTGTAACTCGATCGACATCGATAATGAGAACACCGTATCGGCAGCGCGTCGTCCGCCGCCGCCGGCGGTTGTCATTTGCAAGGAAACTTGGGATTCGGTGACGTCGAGAACGTCAGCGCGATGATCCGAGATAAATCCACGGAGTTTCTCAACCACCAAGTCGATCGGAACGGGACTTCTTAATTCGATGCTGGGGTCGGTTTGTCGTCCGATCGAGCTCAACCACTGGAACCAACCTGCCGATTCATTTTCCTCGTTAGATTGAACAACACCCGAACCCAGTTGCACGACACGATTGCGGCCATTTTCTTTAGCTTGCAACAGAGCGCGGTCAGCACGAGCGAGCACTGTGTCGGCCGCGTCGCCATTTTGGAATTCGGTCACACCAAAACTTGCGGTCACGCTTTCGCCGCCCAGGCCATCAAGCGGTGTGGACGCGATTGCCTGGCGGATATCTTCAGCTCGCTGGGTTGCCGTTGCATTGTCACTGGCATCGACCAAAACCACGAACTCTTCGCCGCCATATCGAGCCACCAGATCGTTGCCCTGGGCGTACAGCGAGAGCACGTTGGCGAACTCAATGAGCGCTTCGTCACCGGCGGGGTGCCCGTGAACATCGTTGACACGTTTGAAGTGATCGATGTCGCAAATAATCAAACTAAACGAGCCTTCGCCTTGCTGAGCTCGGCAAGTGATCTCATCGAGCTGGCGATCCAGCTCGGCTCGATTGGCGACTCCCGTCAAAGGATCACTGGCCGCTCGCACGTGAAGTGATTCGATCTGTTGCTCCAACTCCGTGCGGTCACTCATATCCGCAATTTCCAAAACAACGCCCTGCGCCCGAGCATCCGACACGGGGCTGGCCTGCACCCACACGTCGCGAGGCTTTTCCTGTCCCGATGTCGATCGTCGTCGCAAACGCATGGTTTTGGGAACGGTGGTCCGGCGCTGCAAGCATTCCTGAACGGGACACGAAAGATGGACTTCATCGTCAGCCGACGTTTCCGGCGCGTCATCGTCGGTTGTTTGCACTGGTAATCGCGGTTGCAATCCGATCGTTTCACAATCCCATTGTGTTCCGACGATGGCTTCGGTCGTGATCCCGGTCAAACGTGTCATAGAGTCGTTCCAGAAAACGACTTGACCATCGCCATCAGTGAAAACAACCCCATCACGCGACTGCCGACTCCAAATTTCGAAATAAGCATCAAAGCGTGACACGCGATCAGGTATCGATGACGACGAAGTCGATGGTGCTTTAGATCCCTCCGTCAAACGCATCATGCCTGATGCTTCGTTCTGCCGGGCAGCGTTTTGAGATTCCGAGTTGTTGTGCGTCGAGGCGGTTGAGTGAGCGCTGGCCGATTGACGCCCAAATAGGAAGGAATCATCGCCGCCATCAAGGTTTTGCAGCCATCGATGAATGACTCGATGATGCAACAACTCAGGGCGGTCCTCGAGCATCGAAACAAAGTCATGCGTCATTTCAGGATCGAACTGCGTGCCACAACCATGAAAGAGCTCCTTGAGTGCTCGCTCACGACTCATCGCTCGGCGATAAACTTGATTGGTTGTCATCGCATCAAACGCGCCGACGATCGACAACATCCGTGAACCCATCGGTAAAGCATCACCAACGGGACCATCGTGATGCCGGCGGCCTTGATACCACGTGCCAGCGTGGCGAACGATGCTCAATAGCTCTTTATCGGAAGTGCAGCCTCGCAGGATCTCACCGGCGAGTTCTGGGCAGCACTGCATCGTCAGTTGTTCTTCGTCGGACAGTTTGGCTGGCTTGCGGAGGATGCGATCTGGAATGCCAATCTTGCCGATGTCGTGCAGCAATGCGGCCACTTCAATTCGGTCGCGTGCGCTTGCTTCTAGTCCCAGCCGTTGGCACCAAGCCGAACTGACCAGCGCGACCCGCAGGCTGTGAGCCGCTGTGGGCGTGTGTTTGCAGCGAAGCGCGTAAAACAGCGACGTCGCAATTCCCAGCCGAACCATCGCCAAGTGATTGTCGAAAGCTTGATGATCGACTTTCTTGCTACTTTTGGTTCCGCTGGACGCGGGTGCGCGTGATTGGCTCGCTGAGTCACCCAAACCCGATAGCAACGGGCCCTTGCGAGCACCGGACGCGGGCTGCCGGGTTTGTTCCGATGAGCAATCGGTGTCGTCAACCGACTGCGTGCCACCAGCGGCGACGCAGGCCGTCGTGGTCGCAGCGGTCATTGATGCTGGTTCGGTAGCAAACGAGTCAGTCATGAGCGACACGATCGGCGTCGAACGCCAACGTTTTGCGGAAACGGTGAGGGAGCACACTCAAACCTAGACCACACTGGTGGCACGGACGGCAAAAACAGCGATCGTGGTCGACATTTGCACGCCGTCAGCCACGCGGCCGATTCCGCATGTTCGATTTAATCGGTTTAACCGTCCTGACGACGGTAAAACTTGTCACACCACCCGGCCCCATCTACGATGAATTGCGTCGGGGATGTGGCAGCCCAACAAGATTCCCTCTCTTCCCAACTTCGGAACGTCTCCACCGTGAGCCTCTCTGACGTCGATCGAATTCTGCTTCAGCGGTGTCTCGACCGCGACCCGAGGGCGTGGCGCGATTTTGTAGATCGATTCATCGGCCTGGTGGTGCACGTCGTAAATAATTCAGCAACGGGCCGCGGATTGTCGCTCGATGATGCCACGAGAGATGATCTCGTCTCCGAGGTTTTCCTTGTGTTGCTTCGCCATGATTTGGCCGTACTGCGTCGGTTTCAGCGGCAAAGCTCGCTTGCCACGTATTTGACGGTGATCGCGCGTCGCGTTGTCATCCGAAAGTTAACGCAGTGGAAGCGTCAGAGCGGTCAACCCAAAGGTGGTCACTCGGGTCGATCAGACCAGGCAGCTTCTAAACCTGTGAAAGAATCCTCACCCGCGCAAACTGCCGCGACCAATGGAGTGTCGACCAACGGCCACGCCACGGCTGTTGATCCGCAGACCGTGGCCGATGAGACCGCAGGTGGCGCGATCGAACGAATGGAGAATGCCGATCAAATCGAGAGGCTTATGATGCGGTTGGACGCTCGCGAAGCCAGCGTCGTCCGGATGTACCACCTCGAGGGTAAGACCTATCAACAGATCAGCCGCGTGATCGGTTTGGCCGAAAACTCAATCGGCCCCATGTTGCACAGAGCTCGCGCCAAAATGCGTGACTGAAGTCAAGCGAGCTTGTGCGACCAAGCTTCGAGCAACAAGACAAGATGCTCTCCTGCAATCAGCATCTCGTCCAGGTTGGCGAATTCCAGCACGCTGTGGATGTTGTGTTGTCCGCTGGAAAGGTTCGGCGTCGGGAGTCCTTTCTCGGTTAGCTGGCTGCCATCGGTTCCGCCGCGAATGATGGCACGTTGGCAATCGATCCCCAGTGTTCCGAACGCCTCTTCGGCCAATTCAACCGCTTCGGGGCAATGTGCCAAACCGTCTCTTAAATTTCGATATTGTCGACGTACCTGCACGTCTGCCGCCACGCCCGGCGTCTTCTCGGCTGCCTCATTAGCGAGACGCGTCACAAGTTCCGCGTAGTGCTTCAAATCATCGGATTCAAATGATCGCAAGATCAGTTCAACGCGGGTTTCGCCAACGCCTCCTTCGACGTCGTGCACGTGAATGAACCCTTCTCGATCTTGCGTTGTTTCGGGTGTTCGATCGTCTTTGGGAAGCGCTGCAACAAAATCAGCCGCAGCCCGGATCGAATTGCTCATCCGGTCCTTAGCGATGGCCGGATGAATGTTGTAACCGGTGAATATCACCGTAACCCCGTCAGCTGAGAATGTTTCATGGTCGATGATGGCGTGACCACCGCCATCGATGGTGTAGGCCGCCGTTGCACCCAGAGATGCAATGTTAATTTTGTCGGTCCCGTGGCCAATCTCTTCATCGCACGTCAACACGATCTTGACCGGCCCATGTCGCAGGCGGGGTTGCTCGACAAGCGTTTCGGCCAATTCCATAATGATGGCAACGCCGGCCTTATCGTCCCCGCCCAGCAACGTCGTGCCATCGGTGGTGATCAATGTGTCGCCCACCATTTCCTCCAATTCCGGCACCTGATCCACCGCGATTATGCCGTGCGGCAGTTGGATATCGCTTCCGTCATAGTTGTTGATCACATTGGGCTGTATGTTGTTCGCCGGTGCTTCAGGACTGGTGTCCATGTGCGCCACGAGTGCAATCGTTGCGGTATCACCGTCGGCCGTCGCGGGAATCGTCGCATAGACCAAGCCAAATTCGTCTTGATAAGCATCCGTAAGACCCATGGCGACCAACTCGTCGCGCAAAAGACGCCCAAGTTCCCACTGTCCGTCACTACTGGGATAGCTGCTCGACGCTGGATCAGCGCTCGTTTCGATCCGCACGTAGCGACAAAACCGATCCAGCAATCG
>JBCCJB010000340.1:0-4764 GCA_039028015.1 Planctomycetota bacterium | reverse complement strand
GTGACCACCGTTGTCAGCGGAGACGTCGGCAGCGTGCGAGCAGCCGTCGAAGCTGGCGCTACCGCTGCTTCGCAAGTTGGCGACCTTCGCGGCAGCCACATCATTCCACGTCCTGCCGAAGGACTTACGAAAGCTTTTTTGGCCTAAGTCGATCCAGCATCGATTCCGGTGCTGAATCAACTGAACGCTCGATGGGATCATCCCATCACGCTCCTGTCGTGTCGGAGCCGCGTTTCGCTGGCATCCGTCCCAACCAATCCCTAGCCAACACGGAAGACATGCTAATACTCGTAGCCAACTTGGGTTCGACCAGTTTCAAGTATCGGTTATTTGATATGACCGATGCAGGATCAATTGGCCCCACAAACGAAGGACGTGAACTGGCGCGAGGATCCGTCGAGCGGATTGGCGATGCAAAGAGTGCGTGCAGTGTCCAGATAGGTGACTACGAGCAAGATCTAACGATGCCAGTGCCCGATCACGGTGTCGCCGTATCGGCCTGCTTGCGGCAGCTAACCGATCCAGACCATGGCGTGCTGAAAGATGCATCTGAGGTCACGGCGATCGGTTTCAAAGCCGTTCACGGTGGACGTTTGTCGGGCGTTTTCCGCGTTGACGATGACGTCTTGGATGCTATGGCCGAGATGAATGCCGCGGCGCCTGCTCATAACCCGCCCTATATCGCTGCGATGAAGACACTGGGTGATCGGTTTCCGGATTTACCGCTCATCGCGGCTTTCGAAACGGACTTTCATCAGACCATTCCTTCGCCGCGTCGGGAATACGCGATTCCGAGACATTGGGCGGATGAGTTCCAGATCCGACGTTATGGATTCCATGGTGCTTCACATCGCTACATCGCGACACGAACCGCCGAACTGCTCGGTCGTGAAGATGCGAAGATCATTTCGTGTCACCTCGGCGGCAGTTCTTCGATCACAGCGATCGATGCTGGCAAGAGCGTCATGACGACCATGGGCATGACGCCGCAAACCGGCCTGCCCCAGAACAACCGGGTTGGTGATTTCGATCCGTTCGCGATTCCGCTGATCATCCAGCGTACGGGATTGTCACTCGACGAAGTGCTGAAGCAGCTTGCCAGTCAAGGCGGACTGCTTGGCCTAAGCGGTACCAGCGGCGATGTTCGTGATTTGGAATCCGGCGCCGCATCGGGCGATGCCGGATGCCAGCTTGCACTAGATACCTATGTCCAAGAAATCCGCCGTCAGCTCGGTGGGATGATGGTCGCACTCGGGCGAGTCGACGCGGTCGTCTTCACCGGAGGCATCGGGGAAAAGGGCAAGCAGATTCGCGGCGCCGTATGTGAAGGGCTCGATGGATTCGGGATCGTATTTGATTCAGCCGCCAATGATGCTGTTTCAGATGAAGCATCGTTCCATGCTGGTGAGAGCAAAACACAGCTATGGGTTGTGCCGACAAACGAAGAGCTAATTGTCGCTCGTCAGTGCGTCGAAGTGATCCAGGCCAGCGATTCAGCTTCTCCATCCACTTCGACAACCTAAAGGTCAACCGCCAATGTTTATTGCTCGGGTGACCGGATCGGTCGTCAGCACACAAAAGGTCAATTCGATGACCGGCCACAAATTGCTGGTCGTCGAACCGTATCGGTTGGAAGCGAAGAAGCGATCCTCGCTTGAAACAACCGGACGGACTTTCATCGCGGTCGACACCATCGGCGCCGGCGAAGGCGATTTTGTCCTGATCGTTCAAGGCAGCAGCGCCCGACTGACACCTGAAACCAAGACTTTACCTATCGACGCGACGATCATTGGAATCGTCGACACCGTCCATATTGATCAGAAAGATGTCCTGCATCGCAACTAGCCGCACATCAACACACTCCATCTTGACGTTCCAACATGCAATTTGACGAACAAACTATCCGCAACGTCGTCGCTCAGGTGCTAGCCGAAGTTGGCCCGATCCCTACAGCCAGCGGATCGACAACAGCCGGTGGCGAATTTGGGATCTTCATGGATGCCGACTCCGCTGTCAGTGCTGCACGAACCGCGTTTGAAGAGTTTCGAACGCGTTCAATGGAAGAGCGGAAACAGGTTATCGATATTATTCGCAAGATATCGATCGAGAATTGTGAAGAACTCGGCCTGATGGAAATGGAAGAAACCGGAATTGGCCGTCCCGAACACAAGATCGAAAAGCTTCGCACGCTGGGTGAACGATCACCCGGGGTCGAATTCCTTGAAACAAAATGCTACAGCGGTGATCACGGTCTGGCCGTCATCGAACGAGCCCCCTTTGGCGTCATCGGCGCGATCACGCCCGTAACTCACTCGTTACCAACGATCACCGGTAATGCAGTCAGCATGCTGGCTGGTGGCAACACGGTTGTTGTGAACCCGCACCCATCCGGCAAACGTGTCGCGGTTGAAGGCGTCCGGCGATTCAACCAGGCGATTGCCGCAGAGATCGGCGTCGACAATCTGATCTGCGTCATCTCCGAACCAACGCTCGAAAGTGCCGATGCTCTATTCAAGAACCGCGGCGTTTCACTGATTTGCGTCACCGGTGGCCCTGCGGTCGCACGAGCGGCTTTGAACAGCGGCAAACGAGCCATTGTTGCCGGACCAGGGAATCCGCCTGTTGTCGTCGATGAAACGGCTGACTTAGACAACGCAGCTCGCAGCATCATCGCCGGCGCTGCTTACGATAACAACTTGTTGTGCATCGCCGAAAAGGAAGTCTTTGTCGTCGAAAGCGTCTTTGATCAAATGATGGACGCGATGCGTCGAGCTGGCGCCGTTCAGCTGAACGCCGGTCAGATTCAACAGCTAACAAGCAAAGCGATCGTCAAGGTTGGTAATGACCAACACGATGCCGCGTGCAAAGACTTCATTGGGCAAAACGCATCCGTGCTGGCAGAGGCAGCCGGCGTTTCGGTTCCCAGCGATACCGAATTGGTGTTTGGCGAAACCGATGAACATCATCCTTTCGTCAGTGTTGAGCAGATGATGCCGTTCGTCCCATTTGTTCGTGCGCGCGACGTTGACCACGCGATCGAACTGGCAAAGAAGTACGAACATGGTTTCCGTCACACCGCCATCATTCATTCACGAAACGTTCACAACATGACCAAGATGGGTCGCGAGATGGATACAACGCTGTACGTCAAGAATGGCGCCTGCATGGCATCGCTTGGCCTGGGCGGCGAAGGATACATTTCGTTCTCGATCGCCGGACCAACGGGCGAAGGAGTGACGACACCAAATACGTTCACACGAGAACGTCGCTGCAGCATGATCGACGAACTGCGGGTAGTTTGATCGATGCAAGCGGCAACCGTACTCGGATCAACCAGAGCGACGACCAAAGACGAGAGCCTTTCAGGTCATCGTTTAGTGATTGTCCAGCCAACAATGCTGGACGATTCCGCTGATGGTCCGCCGCTGCTTGCGATTGATCAGATGGGTTGCCGCCATGGCGATCGCGTCATGCTGACTAGCGACGGGCTGTACGCACGCGACATCACACGAAATCCAAACACTCCAGCACGATGGAGCGTCGCGGGGATCCTGGATGACTGAGCCGGAACTAAGTCAACAAGAACAAGAGTTTGTCGCTCGCATTGCAGCCATGGTGGTGTCGCGAATTCGAGCGATGAAGACAACCGATAGGCAACCAATTGACCAGAAGAAGCCGAACCCATTTCGCCCCGCAGCCATCTCGCAGCGGGCGGAGTCTGAACTGATCGGCGGAGTCGTCGACGCTAGCCGAATCGAATCGCTGCCACTCGGGTCGATCATTCAGCTATCCGAGACAGCTGTCGTGACACCGCTGGCACGCGACGCGGCAAAGGATCGAAGTATCGAATTGAAGCAGTTCAGTGCAAAACAGCCCGATCGTTGACCAACAAATTGCTCGTTAACCAACAATTCGCTAAATGAAACTAGCAAGAACTATCGGAACAATGACATTGTCGCGGTCTCATCCCGCGATGCAGTCTGCGGTCCTGCGTTGCGTCGAGATCGTTGATTCGATCGATCGGATTAACGAGCAACCACTCGGCGGTGAAACGGTGGTCGCTTGGGACCGATGTGCGAGCGGCGTCGGTGACTTAGTCGCTTTGGCCGAGGGTCCCGAAGCAGCCGCACCGTTTTCACCCGAAATCAAACCGATCGATGCATCGATCGTCGCGATCCTAGATCACGTCGAGCTCGACCACTAACACTATCAGACACAACTCACCGAGCTTCCGGCCGTCAAAATCACGTTCCCCATACGACGTCCGCAATTCAAACACCGACTAACAACAGAGTTATTTCAGCGAGAGCACTTTTCATGCAGAACATCCACAAGATCAGGCAAGACATGTGCGACATCGGGCGTCGCATCTACAACCGCCAATTCGCTGCAGCCAACGATGGCAACATCACGGTGCGAGTCGGCGAGAACGAAGTACTTTGCACGCCAACACTTCATTGCAAAGGCTTCCTAAAGCCTGATGACATTTCGCTGGTCGACATGACAGGCAAACAACTCTCGGGTCGCAAGAAACGTTCGTCCGAAGCGTTGTTGCACCTTGAAATATATCGACAACGAGACGACATCAAGAGCGTTGTTCACTGCCACCCACCACATGCAACTGCGTTCGCGATTGCCCGCGAGCCGATTCCTCAGTGCATTCTTCCCGAAGTCGAAGTGTTCCTGGGCGATGTACCGATCACCAAATATGAGACCCCCGGCGGACAATCCTTTGCCGACACGATCATTCCATTCGTCAATCGC
>JBCCJB010000339.1:0-4809 GCA_039028015.1 Planctomycetota bacterium | reverse complement strand
TCAGTTTTCTTCTCTTGCTATAATAATTAAGAGATTTAAGCAACTTTCTATGACTCCAGAATCATTACTCAAAATCAACATATGTAAGCTTTTCCACAACTCCTCATCAACTATTTCCTCGTAGATTGAAGCATCTGCACCCGAAACTAAATCTAAAAAATTGGGCTCAAGAAAAAACTGCGAGATTGATGTCAGTGGCCGCGATGAATCAAACTCCTCGGGCAACTCTTTCGACTTTGCCACGATCTCGTCGTTCAGCTTTGCCAAAGCATTGCGTTGAAACGAGAGCGTGCATGAGCCGTCGTTTCGAGCCCAGCGTTCAACCCGACCGCTTGCGACGTCAATGATTAATTCGCCAGTGCTGTTCTTTGTGATGTGGCGACCGGCGTTCAAACTCGTTTCGACATCAGGACACGACAACAAGGGCGAGAACAAATTGGGAGCAATATTCCAGCGCAGGTCGACCATGCTGTCATCGGGCTCGGAGCGAAATGTTGTTGTCAACTTGAACCGAGACTCCAGTATCTTGGCGTTGTCCGATGATGCGTGCAGCGAAAGGTTGCCAATGATCCTCAACCCGCACGCTTTCCAGAGTGGGTTCGTCACATCGACGGTCAGTTTTCGCGAGCCAATCAAATCAACGACCGTGATTTCCCTGTTGTCAGCTAGCAGCGACAGAGCCGTTTGCCACTTATCGTGAGCCTCCGAACGGTGGTAACCAATCAGACCAAATTGATCGCGATCCACAACCAATTTCATCCGCCAATCGGTACCGTCGCTTCTAATGACCGCATCCGAATCGCTGCTCGCCATCTCGTTGAGCCACTGGCTCGCCTTTTGATAAATCGACGCAGTAGAAGAGAGATCTTCGTTCAGCGCAGGCAGCTCGTTGATCTCCTCAACACGCACGATGAGCTGACCGATGCCCGCTTCGTCGATCTCGTACACAACCTGCGAGCTGGCAAATCGATTGGTCTCGAACAGTTGTTTCCGCCAGCTTGCAAGCGTTTCCGCGTTGACCTTCAGGCCAGACTCGAGATTTAGCAGCGATATGAGTGAATCCCGGTCGTTCTTGATCGTTCCTTGAACCTGAATCGCCTCGATGATGTCCGGCGGTCCCGTTTCGAGCACGTCGACGTGCCAGGTTGCCAACTCTGCCTTTTCGTCAGTTTCGATTCGGCTAATGTACGTTGCTCGCGAATAGCCCATTGCCGCAAAGACTTGTTGGCAGTGTTCATTCAGCCGCTGGATCGAATCAAATTTGACGGGTTCGCCCTCGATCCAATGCGGTTGCTTCAGCCTGACTTCATCACCTTCTTCATCCAACCAGATCTCTTGTCGCTGACCGTTGATTAACTCATAGGAAGCCATCGCATCTGGTGGCGGGTATGGAGTCGCGAGTCTTTTTTGAAGCTGGCCTTGATCAAATTCCGCGGGAGCCTGAATCTCGATTCGACCAGCTCGAAATCGCGGACCTTCGATGATTTGAACTTTCAAACGCGGAAGCGATGTGTCAGATCCTAGTTCTTTGATCTCAACAAAGATGTCGGGATCAGCGAACCCCGATGCTCGATAACCGTCGCGGATTCTTTGACCGACGGTTTCAGCGATCGTCACATTAGAAGACGATGGAGTCTCGGTCAGCACGAACTCCAAGTCAGATCTCAGTGCCGTTAACAACACTGACGAGGAGAACGTTTCATTTCCCGAGAATTCAATGTGATTCGATGCGGTTTGGTTTGGCGTCGCGCTCAAAGCCAAAGACGCATCGATCAGTGCCAGCAAGAGCACAAAAATTGAGTGTTGCCAACTCATCGGACGTTCCCATCAATCGCGTTGGAGAATTGACTCCATGCGGCGACCGAGTTCGTCAGCGAATAAGGCCACCGGTGGGGTAGGACTGGTTTCCGCCGGTACTACCAGGTTGATAACCCGCTGGCGAGATCGATGTGGAAGTGCTTGGTAGTGGCGCCGCATTACCCATCGATTGGCTGGTGGTTGCGGGCACGGCAGCTGTCTGAAAATCAGGCGTCGCTGCGGCGGGTGGAGACACCGCATTCGTGGCCGGTGAAGCGGAAACGGGCGGCGTGCCGCTGGCGGCTAGCGCCGACGAAGCGCCCAATGCCGCGGTGGCTGGCAGCGCGGCATCCGACGGCATCGTAAAGCCGCCAGGATTTGTCGGGCCGGTTTTGCTGTTGTTCAACGCAACGGATGTTGGGGCATTGGAGGTTGGGAACGCGTAAGCGTGGTTGGTTGCTGCGGGCACACTTGGGTTAGTTGCCGACGAAGCCAATGACGCTGGTGCACCGAATTGAGGTGTTGGAGTCGTGCCAGATGATGGTGTCATGCTCGTCGGCGGTTGCGTCGGAGTCGAACTACTTAACGCGTAGCCGTTCGCAGCAGCAGCGGCATAGCTTGGCATGCCTGACGGTTTCGCGGCTGTCGACTGGACTGGTGCCGCTTGCGATCCAAACGCATTTCCGGCAGGCGGCGTGGCATTCGGGTAACCGGTCGTATTGGACGCCAATTGTGCGGACGGTGATTGTCCGGGCAACGCGTACGACGGCGGAGTCACAGGTGTTTTCGCACCGCTGGCATCGACACCGCTTTGGCTCGTCGCGGCGTAGCTCGCCATGCCAGCACTACCCGGTCCATTGACGCCTGCGATGGCTGATGACATTCCCGCAGTCCCGCCAGCGGTGGAAGCAATCGCTTCGGGTGTCGCGGTGGCTGAGGGAGGCACAGGATAGGTGGCTGAGGGTCCGGAGCCGGCAAGTGATTCAGCGCTTGGCTGACGTCCCATACCAAATAGATTCATCGGAGATCGACCACTTCGACATCCGCTCAAAAGAGCCACACCCGCGATCGAGAATAACAGCAGAACCGTTCGCGATGCCATGAATTGAGGCACAGCACCGCAAGGCGGAAGGTAGCTACGCAGGAAAAAAGATCGCGGGCGTGTCATTGAATTCAAGTCCTGTGAATTCGGATGTTTTCGATTCGGATCGACCGTTACAAGCAAACTCTTGAGACTTATTTGCCAAATCGCTGCATAACGCGCAGCTACTAAAGTCGGCTGAAGTCACACCGGCGACCTTATCACCGCATTGGGTTAGGAAGATTGGCGGGCAAGCGTCAATGCCAATCGAACTGGGCGGGGTAGATATGCATGGAAGAGCCGTCAACAAACTGCAATGTGCTCGCGGGTGTTGCAGCCGTCGATGGGTTCGCAACCGATCGCAATTCCATCGGTTGTTTTTCATCCGCCGATCTCAAGTTGATGTTGATCCATGAAGTTTCACGCCGCTGTCGATTCGCTGCGACTGATCGCCTTGCAAATGCGTTTGAAGGCGACTTCGGCTTTTCGCCAACGTGCTGTCAACGCACGATCGCATCACTCGGCGGCACCTCTGTCGGTTCTTTTTTATCACCGAGTGGCCGACGAGCATCCCAATCCATGGACCATCTCGACATCGCAGTTCGAGCAGCAGGTGGATTACTGCCGAGAACATTTCGATTTGATCTCGCTCGACGAGGTGCAGTCTCGACTTCGTTCCGGACGTAGCCCACGACCATCGGTGACGTTCACTTTTGACGATGGTTATGCCGACAATTGCCGGTTTGCGTTGCCGCTTCTGATTCGGCATCAAATTCCGTGCACGTATTTTGTTGCGACAGAGGCGGTACGCAGTGGCAAGCCCTTCGCGCACGATATCGATTCCGATGTGCCGCTGGCGGTTAATACGTTGGAACAAATCCGAGCGGCGGCCGATGCGGGCATTGACATCGGACTGCACACCGCCAACCACATCGATTTGAGTCGGTTTCATGATCCGGCGACGCTCAAACGCGAGATCATTGATGCGAAGGCCGAATTGGAGTGCATGATTGGTCGACCGGTTCGACATTTTGCGGTGCCATTTGGCCTGCCAAAAATGATGCAGCCGGCTGTGTTTGATGTCGCACAGTCGTGTGGTTTGGCTAGCGTTAGCAGTGCTTACGGTGCGTACAACTTGGTTGGACAAGACTCGTTTCACATTCGACGGATTCACGGCGATCCCGACATGCGGCGATTTCGCAATTGGTTGTCGTTTGATGCACGAAAAGTCAGACGATCGGTGTCGATTCCAATGACACAAGCGAACATCCGTCCGCTTCGTATTGCGTTTCTGCTGACGAGCATGCCGGTCGGAGGCGCTGAAACGCTGTTGGTCAATATGATGCGCTCGATGGACGTCACGCGATTCAAACCAGAAGTGGTTTGTTTGAAGCATCGCGGTCCGCTGGGCGAATCGATTGAGAATGAATTTCCGATCTTCGACCAGATCATCCGCGGAAAGTTGGATGTTGGCGTGATCCGACGTCTGGCATCACTGTTTCGGCATCGCAACTACGACGCCATCGTGACGGTCGGAGCCGGCGACAAAATGTTTTGGGGGCGTTTGGCCGGTCGACTCGCTGGCGTGCCCGCTATTGCCTCGGCGTTGCACTCGACGGGTTGGCCCGATGGAATCGGACGACTCAATCGCTTGCTCACCAAGATGACGGATGCCTTCATCGGCGTGGCTGATTCACATGGCGAGTTCTTGCGAGATTTTGAAAAATTGCCCGCGTCGAAAGTGTTTGTGATTCGCAATGGTGTTGATTGCGATCGGTTCGTTCCCGATCCAATAGCGAAGGACTCCGTGATTGGAGAACTGAATCTGCCCGAAGAGGCTCAGCTGATCGGAATCGTTGCGGCGTTACGACCTGAAAAGAATCATCAGTTGTTAATTCGTGCGCTAGCAGCGCTGCGAGCGAAGCATCCCC